>JANMGF010000495.1:0-5635 GCA_031374535.1 Polyangium sp. (in: bacteria) | reverse complement strand
TTGCGCTGGATCGCCGCGAGCTTCGGCACGACGGGCCGGCTCGAGTAACCCGAGCCCTTCTTGTCCGCGCGGTCCATCGGACCGATGAGCAAACACGAGGCACGAGGCAACGCCGCGCGCACCTGCACGAACACGGCCTTCATCGTGGACTCGTACTGATCGAGCGGGAAGATCTCGCCATCTTCGCTCTCGTTCATGCCGTACTGGAAGACGGTGAGCGAAGGGTCACGTTGCGCCAGCTGCTCGGCGAAATGCGCGTCGTCGCTCTTGTCGAGGAAACGGACGCGGCAGCCCTGGATGCCGATCGCGTCGAGCACGGCGCCGGGCACGTCGCGCTCCATGGTCACGCCGAACGCGCGCACGCCGGGCCCTTCGGCGCGCACTTCGAGCTCGTGTGGGCCGTCGAGGACCTCGTAGACGCGCTGTCGAGATGCAGAGACGTCGGCCCGCGTGTCGACCGTCTCGCGTGGCGCGCTGTCGACGCTTACGGTCATCGCGCCGCCGTCCGCATGCTCGAGGTAACTCACGGTGAAGCGCGAGACGGCGCGGCCGAAGGTGCCGGTCTTCGTGGTGGCGAAACGCGAGAAGGCGCCCTTGCCTTGCGCGCGGAACGAGACGCCGCCGAGCCCGTAGAAGCCGTCCTTCGCGTAGGGTCCGACGACGCGGCTGACCTGCCAGCCGGGGGCCGCGAAACGCACGACGTCGTTGTGGAAGTAACCAGGCCAGGCGTTCGCCATGAGCATGAAGCCATGGCCCGCGTCGCCGAAGCGGCGCTGGAGCTTGCGGCGAAGCGTGGCCGTGACGAAGTCGCTCGCGACGATCGAGTCGCCGAAGTAGGTGACGCGCGCGATCGACTTGGGTTCCTTGCGCTCGACGGCGGCGAGGCGGCCATAGAAGGCGTCGAGCGCGTGGCCCGTGGGATCCTCGATCGAACGTGGAGGTTTGCCCGTCTCCGTGGTGCTGGCGGCAGGCACGATCTCGGCTGCCGCGGCCGGGAGCGCGACCTCCTCGGGCTGGCGGAGCTCGGCCTGCTCCGTCGTCTCCACGACGAGCGCCGTCTCTCCGACGGAGGCCGCGGGCTGAGGCGCAGGCGCGACCGCGACGAAACCTTCTCCCTCGGGCAGGGGCGTGAGCAGACGCAAACGCGCGAGCGGCGCGGCGTAGTACGGCAACGCGACGAGCGCGACGAGCGTGACGAGCGCGAGCGCCGTCGAAGAACGCAGCCCGTTCGTCCGCGGAGCCTCGGTCTCGTCGAGCGTCGGTGTCGCGGGCGCGGGCGACGTCTCCTCGATCGACGACGCCACGAGCGCGACCACGGCTTTCGCCGCTGGTTTTTCCGCGCGTGGACGTGCGGAGGCCACGCGGCGCCGACGACGAGAGGTCATCGACGCGCGCTCAGCCGCCCTGCTTTTGCTTGAGCATCGCGATCGCGCGGTCCTTGCACGCGCTGTCGCGCTGGTGCCTGCAGATCGCGATGAGCATCTTGATGTCGCCTTCGCTCGCCTTGCCGGACCAGACCCTCGGCTCGAGGCTCTTGCGCATTGCGGCCTCGTTGAGCTGACCGGGCTCCGGCGGCGCCGTGACCGTCGGGGTCGACGTTGGCTCCGAGGTCTTCACCGTCGAGGCGCCGCCCGAGCTGCCGCCGTTGAACGTTCCACCGCCTGGGTTTGGCGGGACGTACGTGCCACCGCCTTGCTGCGGCGGAGGCGTCGTCGGATCGGGGCCGGCGAGCCCGTGGAGCAGATCGGCGGCCTTCTTGCGCTGGTCCGCGCTCACGCTCGGCGTGGAGGCGATCTGCTGCAGGATGCGCTTCTTCTCCGCGACGTCCTCGAGCTGATCGACCTTGCTGAACATCCAGTCGGCCCACTTGGACTCGATGTCCTTGAAGGGCTGGCTCTCGCGGACGGGGGAGTTGTCGTTGATGGCCTGGAGCTTCGTGTGCGCGCGATCGAAGTCCTTCGCCTCGACGAGCTCGCGGGCTTCCTTCAACACCTGCGCCTCGAAGGCGCTCATCTCCGGCACCTCGACGATGTCCGCCGTCGTGGTGGTCGTCTTGCGTGTCATGCCGACGATCACGCCGATCACGATCAGGCCGACGACCGCGCCGATGCCGATGAGCTTGCCGAGGCTCGGTCCACGCGGCGCGACGACGGGCGTGCCGACGCTCGTCGCGACGTTGTCGAACGAGCCCATCGGCCGCACGGCTTGACCGTCCACGCCGAGGCCCATGCCTGCGCGGAAGATCTTGCCTGCGCCCACGAAACGCAGACGCACGTCGCCGAGCTCGAGCGCGTCGCCCGCCTCGAGGATGCCGCGCTTCAGCTCCACGCCGTTGATGCGGATGCCGTTTGCGCTGCCCTTGTCGATGATCTCGTAGCGGCCGTTTCCGAGCGCGATGAGCTCGGCGTGCAGGCGGCTGACGGAGCTGTGGTTGACCGAGACCGTCGCCTCTTCGGCGCGACCGATCGTGAAGTGCTCGCGATCGAGCGGATATTCTGCGCCGGGGTTCGGTCCGACGACCACCACGAGCCGGTTCGGCCTTTGATGGACCGGAACCTGGGCGAGCGCGCCTTGTTGCGCGGACGCGTCCGGTGCAGGCACCACCTTCGACTCGTCGACCAGCTCGATCCGGTAATCACCGAGCTGGACGACGTCGCCGCCGTTGATGGCCTGATCCCCGACGACACGGACGCCGTTGACGAAGGTCCCGTTGTAGCTCGACTGGTCGTTGATCGACCAACCCTGCCCGCTCCGTTTGATCTGCGCGTGTTTACGCGAGACGTTGCGGTCGGTCAGGCGAATCGAGTTTCCTTCGCCGCGTCCGAGCCCGTACTCGTCGTGGGCGAGAGGGAGTACGGTCTGTTTCCCCTCGTCGTCCTCGATCGTTAGCTTCCACATAGACGGGTTGCCGCGAGGCGTGGCTCGACGGATATACGTACTTTACCGATGGATCCCCGCCGAACGCAATGCTCGTTTGTGAACGGGGGCGAGGGGGTCGCGAGCGAAACTCAGCCGGAGGACTTCGCTTTGACCGGACGGAACGGGTGCAGGAAGGACGCGAGGGAGCCTGGATTCCGCGTCTGGAGCCAGAGACGGCCCTGACCCTGGAAGTTACAGACGAGGCCTTCGCCGCCGAGGAAGAGGCTCTTCAGGCCGCCGACCTTGCTGATGTTGTACTGAAGGCCCTGGGTAAACGCGACCATGTGCGTGTTGTCGCAAATGTACCCGTGGTACTGCTGCCCGATGTCGAGTACGTGGGCGCCGCCGTAGCAGTTGAACCAGAGGTAGCCCTGGCCGTACGCGCGGATGAGGAAGAGCCCGCCGGAGAAGAAGCCCTTCGCGCCTTGCCACTTGGTGTCGAGCGTGATGCCGGGCGTCGACGCGAGGTAGGCGCCGGACTGCAGGAAGAGCTCCATCCCAGGCTGCATCGTGATGCAAACGACCGCCCCCTCGGGCGCGGGCGCGAACCACATGCTCTGTCCAGGCGCCGTCGCCGTGAACGTGTTCTGGAAGAGGCTCTCGCCGCCGAGGAGCTTGCGCTTGAGGGCACCGCCGATGCCGCCCTGCAAGCTCGTCTTCATCTCGATGCCCGTGTCGCGCGCGACCATGGCGCCGCTCTCGGCGATGATCTGCTCGCCGGGCTGATCGAAGAAGACTTGAACCATCCCGAAGTCGGGGTTGTGACGGATCTCGTGTCGCACGGTTAAGACCTCTTCACTGCTCGCGCGGAGGCAAGAGCCCGCCGATCGTGGAGCCGTACTCGGCGGCGTTGCGGGACTGGAGGTACACGGTGCCCTGGCCCTCGAAGTGACACACGAGGCCCTCCCCCGAGAGGAACGAGGCGATCCATCCGGAGCCGCTCTTGCCGACCTTGTACGTCAACGTCGACTCCCACGCGGCGAGATGGCCAGTGTCGATCACCATGCTGCCGTCGACCTGCACCTGCTCGAGCGCGCCGAACGTGCCGATGACGACCTGACCTTGTCCCTGCGTCTCGAGCAGGAACAGACCCGCGCCCGAGAACATGCCCTTGAAGCCGCCGGTCTTCGTCTTGACGTCGACCGACGGGCTCGAGGCCACGTACGCGCTGCTCTGGATGCACCACTGCTTGTGGCCGGCTTCGAGCACCGTCATGTCACCGCAGAGCGGCGTGGCGAAGAGGACCTCGCCTTGACCACCTTGCGCGGTGAACGTGTTGCGGAAGAACGACTCGCCGCCGAAGAGCCGCTTCAGGCCCTTCATCAGGCCGCCGGACTGGGTCTGCATCTGGACGTTGGTCGACATGCCGACCATCGCGCCGCTCTCGGCCACGACCGACTCGCCAGGCTGGAGCCAGCATTGCGCGAGCGATTGGGACGGGCGGTAAAGAAGATTTACTTGCATCGCTGTTCTTCCCTGTCTCGGTTTGCCCCTCGCCTCACGGCGGCAGCATCGGCGTGAGCCAGTCGACGAGCGCGCTCGTGTTGCGCGACTGGATGAGGATCTTCCCCTGGCCCGTGAACTCGCAGACGATCCCCTCGCCCGAGGCCATGAAGCCGAGCAGGCCGCCGCCGCCGCTCCGGATCTTGAAGTTGAGCGACGAGTCGAAGCCCACGATGTGGCCGTTGTCGACGACGTAGCTGCCGTTGCACTGGATCTCGTCGATCGCGCCGTAACTCGTCACGAAGATCTGCCCGTTGCCCGAGGCCTCGACGAAGAAGGCGCCCTCCTTCGCGAGCAGCGCGCGGAGGCCGCCCCAGCGCATCTTGAGGTCGACGTCGCCCGCGCTCGCGAGGAACGCGCCGGCGCTGAAGATCATCGAGCTGCCCCCGAGCTGGATCGGCTTGATGCCGCCCGAGAGCGAAGGCGCGAGCCACACCCAGCCGCCCTGCGGGCTGGAGTAGTGGTTCACGAAGAAGGTTTCACCACCAACGATCTTGCGGATGATCGCGATGAAAAACGCCTTCATCTTGCCGAAGAACCCGGCGTTTTTCCCCGCGTTGAGCTTGACCTCCATCGAGAGGCTGGCGGAGCGGGCCACCATGGATCCAGCCTCGGCGACGATGACCTCGCCTGGAGCGAGGCTCACCTGGAGCATCGAGAACGTCGGCTCGTACTTGACGATGTGTTGCATCCGAATCCTTCCCCTTCGTTCGGGAGGAGGCCTTTCGGCCGGGACGGCGAGGCAGGAGGCCCGTTCCCCCTACGGGCGGCCAAGAGGCGGGCAGGGTATAACGGAGACATGTCGGGAGCGGAAGCAGGAAGTGGACAGGGTGCGTCCGGCACGCAGGGATTCGGCCACAGTCCCCGTCGCCTGGTCGCCGAGCTCGGGATCCTGCTGCTCGCCATCGTGGCGCTCATTTTCGCGGCGCGCGGATGCGCCGGGTGCGCGGCGACGGCCATCGTGTCGCAGATCCCGCCCGACGCGGACGCGGCGATCGGCAAGGCCGCGGGCGAGGCGATGCGCGCGCAGCACGGGCTCTCCGGCGCGCCGACGGAGGAGCAGAAGGCGCGGGTCGATCGGATCTTCGAGGAGCTGCGAGGGAGCCTGACGGACGAGGAAAAACGGATCCTCGTGAGCCCACGCGTGACGGTGTTGAAGGATGATCAGGTGAACGCCTTCGCGTTGCCCGGCGGCGAGGTCTTCGTCATGACG
>JANMGF010000481.1:0-4032 GCA_031374535.1 Polyangium sp. (in: bacteria) | reverse complement strand
AGGACCTCTTCGCCGCAGGCGTCATCGACCCTGCCAAGGTCGTCCACCATGCGCTCGCCAACGCGACCAGCGTGGCGGCCCTGATGCTCACCACCGAGGCGCTCGTCGCCGACAAGCCCAAGAAGGAAGAGGCTGCCGCGCGCGGCGGTGGCGGCGGCATGGGCGGCATGGGCGGCATGGGCGGCATGGGCGGCATGGGCGGCATGGGCGGCATGGGCGGCATGGGCGGCATGGGCGACTTCGACATGGGCTGATCGCCCAGAGACCCAGCGCACCCTGGAGAGAGCCTCGGGCGTCCATGACGTCCGGGGCTTTCTTCTTTCGAAGAGTCGTCCCCCTTGAACCTCGGGTTTTTGACCCGGGATGCCGTATGGCGGTAAACTCGCTCCACCATGTCGGACCCGCTCTTCGCCCGGTTTGGCCGCGAGTTCTCGGCCGGGGACGTACTGTTCCGCGAGGGGGATCCCGGCGAAGTGATGTTCGTGATCCAGTCCGGCGCCGTCCGCATCACGAAGGCGATCGCCGGGGAAGATCGCGTGATCGCCGTGCTCGGCTCGGGTGAGTTCCTCGGCGAGCTCGCGATCCTGAACGGCAAACCGCGGAGCGCGACGGCCACCATCGTGGAGACGACGCGTTGCCTGCTGATCGAAGCGAAGACGCTCGAGAAGATGGTCGCGGGGAACGCCGAGATCGCGATGCGGCTGATCAAGAAGCTGGCGAAGCGGCTCGACTCGGCCGACGCGCTGATCGAGGTGCTCATGCACCGCGATCCGAAGGCGAGGATCATGCTCGCGCTCGCGCGCCACGCGGACGCGTTCGGCGAGAAGACGAGTGACGGCATCCTCATCCGCACGCGGAGCGAGGATCTGGCGCGCGACGTGGGTGTCGACGCCACAGCGGCCGCCGATGTGATGGCGCGATTGCGCAGGTTGCGCCTCGCCAGTGAGGTCCCAGGGGGCATCGTCGTCGCCGACGTCGGCAGGCTCCAGGACTTCGTCGAGTTCCTCGAGATGCCGCAGAAGTTCGGCGGGGAAGGCTGAGCGAGTGGATCTCCGCGTCATCGGTTGCCACGGCGGCGAGACCCCGAAGCACCGCACGAGCGCCTTCATCCTCGATGAGCGCCTCGCGATCGACGCGGGCTCGTTGACGAGTGGCCTCGAGATCGAGGACCAGATGAAGCTCGAGGGTTGCCTCGTGAGCCACGCGCACCTCGATCACATTCGAGACCTCGCGACGCTCGCGGACAACCGCTGCCAGATGGCCTGTCCTCCGCTGATCGTCGCAGGCACGCGCGAGACGATCCGCATCCTGCGCCAGCACTTCTTCAACAACGAGCTCTGGCCCGACTTCGCGACGATCCCGACGCCGGCTCATCCGACGATCAAGTACCTCGAGCTCACGCCGGAGATGCCCGCTCCGCTCGCCGGCTGCAACGTGCGCGCGATCATGGTGAGTCACACGATCGAGTCGGCCGCGTTCGTCATCGAGACGAAGGGCGGCGCCCTCGCGTACAGCGGCGACACGGGCCCCACGGATCGGCTCTGGGAGGTGCTCGAGGAGCAGAAGAACCTGCGCGCGTTGCTGATGGAGGTGAGCTTTCCGAACCGCGAGCAGCGCCTCGCCTCCGTGAGTGGTCATCACACGCCGCAGACGTTACGCGCCGACCTGAAGAAGCTCCGCCGGCCGCAGGACCTTCCGACGCTGCTCTACCACATCAAGCCCGTGTTCCAGGCCGAGGTGGAGCGCGAGTGCGCCGCGCTCGAAGGCGTGAGCCTCGAGGTCATGAAGATCGGCGATCAGTTCTTGCTGTAGCCCGCTGACGCGCAGCGCTGCTGAAGCGCAAAAGCCCCTCTCCCGCGGGCGGGAGAGGGGTTTGGGGTGAGGGTCGGTCAGCTCAGCTTGCGGGCTGATCCGCTTCCACACGCGCGAGCACGACCGTGATGTTGTCGAGTCCGCCGTGGAAGTTCGCGCGCTCGATGAGCACGCGGCACGCCTCGTCGAGCGACGGGGCCTTCGTGACGATGTCGCAGATCTCCGGGTCCTTCACGAGGCCCGAGAGACCGTCGGAGCAGAGCAGGTAGATGTCCCCTGCGGCTGTCTCCTCGGTCAGGAGATCAACGAGCACGTCCTCGCGGATGCCGAGGGCGCGGGTGATCACGTTCGGCGGAAGCCGCTTGATCTCCTCCTCCGTCATCCACGGCGCCATGTGCAAGGCGTCGCTCACGAGGGAGTGATCACGCGTGAGCTGCGTGATCTTGTCGCCACGAATCCGGTAACAACGACTGTCGCCGACGTGACCCACGGTCACGCGGGTCGCGTTCTTGTCGAACATCGCCGTCACGATCGTCGTGCCCATCCCGAAGTCCGCCATGGTTTTGAGCGAACGATCGAAGATGCGACGGTTGGCCAGCCGTAGGCCCGTGACGACGTAGTTCTCTTCCTCCGTCAGGTTCGGATCGGCAGGAAATGGCCACGTGCCGTCGCGTCCGACGGTGACCGAAAAGAAGTCCGATAGGGTGGAGACGGCGAGTCGGCTCGCCACATCGCCGGAGCGATGCCCGCCCATTCCGTCGGCTACAGCGACGACATGGTATTCGGGCATCACGAGGAGGTTGTCCTCGTTGTGCTCCCGCATCAGGCCGACGTCGGTCATCCCGGCGAACCGGGTTCGCATGGCCGAACAGTAGACGCGTAGGGGGGGGGCCGTGCAAGGTCGGTGAGCAGATCCCATCACTTTCCCCAGCCGACCCACCCCAGCACAGCCCCAGGAAGGCCAGCAGGCCCACCAGAACCCCCAAATCGACGCGTTGCGGCGCCGTATTTGTGCTTCTGGGAACCAGAGTTCCTGGCTTTCAGATCCAGGTCGGACCGAGCTCGACCCCGATCAACGGGGCGATCGCCTCGGCCGCACGCACGCCCGACGCTTGCGACTCTTCGAAGAGCGCCATGCCGGGCTGATCCGCGTGCGCCCACGCCACACGCTCGCCCAGCAAAACGAGCGGCTCGAACGGCGCTTCCCCGAGAAAACCAGGGCGCGGACGCGGCATCGCGTGGCCCCACACGCACACGTCCATGCGCTCGATCTGCTCGCGTAGCTCCGGATGCGCAGGCGCGAGATCACGCAACACGTCGTTCGCGATCTGCTCCCACGGCGCGACGACGAGGCTTTTGCGCGCGCCCACGACGTCAGGCCCTCCGTACGCGCGGTAGTACGTGAGCACGGTGCGCGTGGAGAGCTCCGTGAGCTGATGGCGCGCGTCGACGTAGCCGAGGCCCGCGGCGTCGTAGAGGACGGAGTCCCACGCCATGTCGGGATCGATCGGACGTTCGACGTGCAAGTTCGCGACGACCCAGGGCGAGCTCGTGCGCACGGGCAAACGCGCGGCCGCCGCGGGGAAGAGGCGACTCGTGATGAACGCAGGCGCGGCGATGACGACAGCACGCGCGTGTGTGCGCCGCGGGATCCGATCACGCACGTCGAGCCAGCGGACCTCGACACGTCCACCTTCGAGCGGACGGATGCGGGTCACGAGCGCGCCGAGGGAGACCTTCGCGCGTGCCCTCTCGTCGAGGGCTTTGACGAGCCGCCCGTTGCCCTCGGGCCACACGAGGAAATGGCTGCCGTCGAGCTCGGGTGTCTTCAACTTGCGCCCCGCGAAGTAGTGCAGCGCGGCCCAGGCGGAGACCTCCTCGGGCTCGGCGCCGAAGTCGTCGAGGCACGCGTAACGCACGTACCAGCGCACGAACGGCGAGGTGAAGCGCTCGCGATCGAGCCACGCCTGCATGCTGATCCGATCGAGCGCGAGCGTGTCCGGATCACGCGACGAGAGCGCGAGCGGGATCTGGAAGACGGGCTTGCCATCGGCGCCGACACGTTCGGTGAGCTCGTCCTCGATCGCGGAGAAGCGCTCCATCTCGGCGCGATCGTGATCGTCGAGCTCGTCCTGCGGCGCGAGCCCCGGATGCCACGAGCCGCGGTAGAAAAGGCGCTCCTGCGGCGCGTGGCAAAGCACGCGTGGATCGAAGCGTGGG
>JANMGF010000472.1:0-5813 GCA_031374535.1 Polyangium sp. (in: bacteria) | reverse complement strand
GCGTCCGCCGTCATGCCGGTGATCTGACATGCGTCCTCGATCGACCTGTCTTCCACGACCAGGCCTCCGAATGAGTTCGGCAAGTGTCTCGATGTCGAGCCCTTCAATGCACAGACCCGCTGGTCCCCGCACAACAAACTGCCTCGTTGTCGAATGCGTGACCGCATCAATAACTTCGAGCCGCTCGAAGCCGGCCGGCGCCATTTTGACGCCGGGTGTACCTTTGGATGACGTCCAGCTTCGCAATGTCGGTATTCCGATTCCAAGCTCCACAGAAATCTTGGCCGTCGAAACCCCTTGCTTCCGTCGCAGTCGATAATATTCAACGATTCGCTCACGCAGCTCCGCCGGATACGGATTACCGGGTCCGCGCCGCCCTGGCAGTGCAGCAATCTCCGCCCGAATCGCTCCCGCGCGCTCTTCCATTCGCATGATGTCGCTCCTTTCGGAGAACCGTGAAATCATGCGGCAGCAACGACGTCACGACGCGGCGGAGCGAGGACTTACGCTTGCTCTTCAACTGACAGAGTTCGCGAAAAACCCTGGGCCACGATGTTGCCGAGCATGGGCACGTCCAGCGTGCTTTCTTTTACTGGTCGAGGGCCGCCTTCGGGGGCGTCTGTCGAAGCGGGGGAGGATCAGTCGTCATGGTCGCAAATGAACCACTCGCAGATCAGGTCGCCGCAGCATTGTATATCTCGATAGCAGCCGCTTTCCCCAAATTCCATGCAACGCAAAGCTTCGATCGGCTGGGCCCGACGGGCTTCTGCCAGCCTGCGGATCCGCGGGTCGGGTTCTCGCGCGGGGCGACGCTGGACGCCGCGGGCGACGGTGTGGGCTCACGCGATGCGGTGCGCTTGTCGGAGGGCGCCGACGCGGGCTCGAGGACGGGGACGTCGAGCTTGGCCGTCTGCCCGGCGGCGACGACGAGTTGCGCCGAGAACGGCTTGCGACCGGGGGCCGTCGCGTCGATGCGGACGAGGCCGGCATCGACGGGCTCCGCGACGCCGAGCGGCATGTCCTTGCCGTTCTTGCGGACGGACAGCCCCGCCACCTCGCGGACGGGCGCCGCGACGGTGAGGTAGGCGAGGCTCGGCTCGAGCGCGCGTGCGCGTTCGCTCGCCACCTTTTCGCGCGCGGCCTCGCCAGCGCGGCCCGCGAGCTCTGCGACCTCCTTGTACGCGCGCCACGCGCTCGCCGCGCGCCCGGTCCGCTCGTAGCACTCGGCGAGCTTCCCGCGCGTCCCGAGGCCGGGGAAGCGTTCGAGGCTGGCCTCGAGCTTGGGGCACGCTTCGACGAGCCGGCCTTCGTTCATCAGCGCGACCCCCTCGTTGAAGAGGCTCCGCGCGGCGGCCTGCGCCTGCGCGTCCTTGGCGTCCTGGGCACGGGCCGGCGGCGCCAGGAGGACGGAGGCGGCGAGGAAGACGAGGAAGGTCCCACGGCGCATCCGGTCAGCGTACGAGGTTTCGCCGCGAGCGCGGTCGAGAAGTCGCGGGTACCGCGGTTGCGCCGCGCCCGAGCCGTGCCATGGGGACACCGTGGTCGCGCGACTCGAGAACCCACGGAACCTGATCGCCTGGTTCGTCCTCGCGGGCGCCGGTCTCTCCGTCGGGGCCTGGTGGCAGGCCGGCGACCTCGACGTGCTCCGCGACCAGCGCCGAATCTGGAGGGAGGGCACGGTCGCCCAGGTGCGGGCCGCGAGCGCGGACGAGGTCCACGCCTCCGGCGAGGGCAAGGCGTGGCTCCTCCGGACGTACTCCTACGTGATCCGCGCCGAGTACGACGTCGAGGGCCGCGCCGTGCGCGCCGAGGGATCCTTCGCGACGGTGCTCCGCTCGCTCGACACGCGCGCGCCGCTCGAGCTCCGCGTCGATCCTCGCGATCCCCTGCGCTTCGCGACGAGCTGGACGAACGAGCGTCTCGGCGCGGCCGCATGCTTCCTCGCGTGGAAGTGGTCGGTCACGGCGCTCTGGCTCGTCGCGATGCTCTACGGCGCGCTCGCGGAGGTGAAACCCGAGGTCGTCCGGATCGTCGATCGCGTCGCCAGGGACGCCCCGGCGACGCCGCCTCCGCTCGCGGTGCGCGTCCTCGGTGGAGCGGCGCTCCTCGTCGTCGCGACCGCCGGGCTCGGGCTCCTCGGCGTGCTCGCGGAGGACGTCGTCCGGCGCTTCGGCTCGTACCTCGAGGACGCGCTCGGCGCGCTCCTCGGCGCGGCGCTCCTCGCGCTCTTCTTCGTCGCCACCGACACCGTCCGCCGTGCCCTCGCCGCGCGGCGGCGCCGCGCCTGAAGACGACCCGGATGCCGTGCTCGCCTCGCTCGTCAGACCTGCACCGGAAGACCCTGGGTGAGGTCGCACAGACCCTGGTCCATGGATCGTCTTCGATTCCGGGGTGGCCGCTGGGGAACGTCAAACCCGCGAAATCAGGCGTTGCCCCCCGAGGCATGAATTCTGCTCCCACCCCGCACCATGAAGACCCGACTCACCCCGTGCTCTCGATGGTGTGCTTGGCCTTGGCCGCCTGCACCGGGGGCAGCCAGGATGACGAGGACGTCGGAGAGGCCGACCAGGCGAACTCGGTCGAGCGCGAAGTCCTCGCGACGCCTTTCCTCGCGGAGGTCAGCGCCTACTTCGCCGACAAGCAGCTGACCTTCGGCGACGCGAGCCCCCGGGCGTCATCCTTCCTTGACAAGATGGGGGCCGAAGCACGACCATTGCTCGTCATGGCGCGTACGAAACCGCAAGCAGCGCACCTCCTTCTCGTCGCATCGTTGGTCTCATCGCTCACGGGATGTGGCGGTCCCTGCGACGACTATTGCGAGTATGCGATGCAGCGCCTCGTCGACTGCAATGTCCTCCTCGACACGGAGACGGCCTTGGAGGAGGAGGTGGATGCCTGCGTGCAATACGCGGAGGACGCCTATGTGGACGACGAGGAGTGCAAGCAGTCCCAGGTCGTCTTCGAGGACGCGACATGCGACGATCTGCGACGCGCGTTCTGCGGCATCCCCGACCCGTACGTGGTTTGTCACACGCCGCCCCCGCCCCCGCCGCCGTGCCCGCGTGATGACGAGAACCCTTGTACCGAGGACCTCTGCGAGGACGGGACGCCCGTCTTCGTCCCGCTGCCCATGGGCCCGCGGCCCCTCAGCGAGCAGACCGTGTACGACTGCACCGTCCTCGCCTGTGACGGCGAGGGGCACATCGCCATCCTCGCGGCCGACGACGATCTCGAGTACGACGACAATCCCTGCACCAAGGAGTGGTGCAGCGCCGGCCAGCGATACTCCGAGATCCTGCCGTTCGCCACCGTCTGCGACGCGGCGCTGGGCTTCGTCTGCATCGAAGGCGTGTGCCGCCCCCCCTGCACGGCCACGGACATGTCGTTTTACGCCGGAGCTCCGATCCCGTCGCTGTTCAATGATCCGCCGCAGCCGCATTCGGTGGTGGACGCCGATCTGACCGGCGACGGGATCACGGACCTCGTCGTGCTCACCCAGGAGGGCACGGCCGTGCTGCTCGGGCTCGGCGACGGCAATTTCGATGCAGCAATCGAATACACGATGCCGTTCTGGGTGCGCGGCGTCACGGCGGTGGACCTGAGCGGAGATGGTCTACGTGATCTCGTCGTCAGCGGGGGCGCGGCCGTGCATGTATTGCTCAACCAGGGTGAAGGCTCCTTTGCCCCGCCGATCGAATATCCACACGATCAGTCCCCCCAGGTGGTCACGGCGGCCGATCTCGACGGCGACGGCGATTTCGATCTCGCCACCGGCAGCGACCTGGGCAATCGCATCAGCGTGATGCTCAACCAGGGAGATGGATCCTTCGCGCCTCCGGTCCATACCCCCGTCGGCGCGGTGACCCAGATCGGGACGGCGGACCTGAACGGCGACGGGAAGCTCGATCTCGTGTACACCGCGGGGTCGATGGTATCGGTGTCTCTCAACGAGGGCGGCGGGACGTTCGGGCCGACGACGAGCGTCGGCCTCGGCGACACCTTCGTGTTCGCCGATCTGAATGGCGACGGGAAGCTCGATCTCGCCGCCGCGAACACGAGCACCAAAGGCGCGCTCGTGTGGATGGGGAATGGCGACGGCACGTTCGGCGCGTCGAGCGCATACGCGGCCGGGCTGCTTCCCTCCCCAAAGGCGATCACGGCGGCCGACCTCGACGGGGACGGGAAGCTCGACCTCGCGGCCCTGAAAACCAACACCTCGTTCGCGTCCGAGGTGCTCGTGCTACGCAACAATGGCAATGGTACGTTCGCCGCGCCCGTCACGTACGGCGAGGTGGGCGACGACGCGGCTCGTTCTCTCACGGCGCTCGACCTCGACGGGGACGCGAGGCCGGAGCTCGCCGTGGCGAACGGCGAATACGCGGGCCTCGACGTCCTGCGCAACGCGGGCAACGGCACCTTCGCCTCCCAGAAAGCCCGGATCCCGCTTCATCCGCCCGTCGGCGCGGCCTTCCTCCCCGGCACGAAGAAGCTCGCCATCGTGAATAACGACAAGCTGGGCGTGTACAGCGTGTTTCTCGGCGGCATGTTCGACGGGGCGTTCGTCGAGGTGGGAAACCATCCCCAGGCCGTCGCGTCAGGGCATCTGAATAACGATAATTGGGCCGATATCGTGACCGCGAATGTCGGAGCGTCCGACGTGTCCGTGCGCCTCTCCGGCGGGTCTTCCGCCGTGCATCATCTCGTGGGCTCGAAGCCTCGGTCCGTCGCCCTCTCGGACGTGGACGGCGACGGCCACATCGACATCATCACCGCGAACGCCGGCAGCGACGACGTGAGCGTGCTCTTCAACAACGGCGACGGCACCTTCGCCCCCTTCGTCCCCTACGCGGCAGGATCGAAGCCCCGGTTCGTCACGGCCGCGGATGTCACAGGGGACGACAAGCCGGATCTCGTCGTCGCCAGTCAAGGCAGCGATACCGTGAACGTGCTGGTCAACCAGGGCGAAGGCTCGTTCGGGGCCCCGATCGCCCATGCCGTAGGCAAAGGGCCCCGCGCGATTGCGGTGGCCGATCTGAACGGCGATCAAAAGCCCGACCTCGCCGTCGCGAGCGACGCCGCGAACCAGGTGTACGTGCTCTTCAACGAGGGCGGAGGGACGTTCGCCGCCGCGATACCCATTGCCGCGGGCGTCCACCCCTGGTCGATCGTCGCCATGGACGCGAACACCGACACGATCGTCGACCTCGTGGTCGCAAACCACGGCACGTTCGCCGATCCGGGCGACGTGACCTTCCTCTACAATAGCGGGAACGGCACCTTCGCCGCTCCGATCCACATGCTCGCCGGGACGAACCCTACCTGGATCGCCGCGAGCTCATTGAATGCCGACGTCTTGCTCGACCTCGCCATCACGAACGGAGGCGGCCAGAGGCTCATGAGCGTGCTGGGCAGCCAGTGCAAGTGAACGCCCGCGCATGGCTTCGCTGCGCCCAGCGCCTGAGCATGGCTTGTTATGGCGGACCGAGCGGCACGGAGGGCGTGGGCGCGTGCAAGGCGGGCGCGTCGACGTGCAGCGCCGACGGCTCGACGTTCGGGCCGTGCCTGGGCGAGGTTTTGCCCTTGGCCCAGCCGTACAACGTCCGCCAGTGCAAGCCGATCTCGGGTCCGATCTCCGCGATCGTCGCCCCCTCATCACGCCGTAACTAGAAGTATTCGATCGCTTGCGACGCACGCGCTCGGGATACGCCTTCCCCCGTCCTCGCCCCTCGGTGCTTAGGGCGAACAACCAGCCATTTCCGAACCTTGCGCGTCAAGGGTCCTCGACGAGACGATGGGCGAACCCCCACATCCCG
>JANMGF010001417.1:0-4329 GCA_031374535.1 Polyangium sp. (in: bacteria) | reverse complement strand
GGGTCCACCACGTCCGCGAGCGTCGCCAGCGCCTTGTCGAGCCTTCGCCTCGTGAGCGCGTCGACGAGGTCCCACACCGAGCTCGGACGGACCTTCGTCACCATCGTCGCGACCGCGTCCTCGGTGATCAGCTTTCCCTCGCCGACGAACAAACACAGCCGGTTCACCGCGTCCGCCACGTAGCCGAGCTCCGGCCCCGCGATCTCCGCCAGGTGATCGGCCACGTCGGGCGAGATCTCATTCCCCTGCTTCTTCACGAGCTCCTGGATCTTCGACGGCAGCGCCTTGCGGCTCAAGGCCTCGCAGTGGACGAGGAAATTCTCCTTCTTCGCCGCTGTCACGAGCTTGCGTTGCGCGTGGAGCTTCGTCGCCGAGAGCACGAGCACGGTGCTCGGGATCGGCGACTTCGTGTACTCCGCGAGCGCGTCGAGCGGGCTCCCGCTGTCCTTCGCCCCGCGCTTGCCCTCCGGCAGAGCTTTGCCGCCGTCGTCGTCGTCGACCTCGCCCTTCTTCTCCCAGCGCTCGAGGCCACGCGCGAGGACGAACCTGCGTTTGGCCATCATCGGCACCTGCTTCGAGGCCGAGAGCACCGCGTCCACGCTCGCCTCGCCGGCCGTGAACTTGTCCTCGTTGAACCCCGCGATGCCGCCCTTCATCGTCGCGTCCCGGAGCGCGTGCACCACCTCGTCGGCGAGGTACCGCTCCTCGCCGAGCACGAGGTAGACGGGCCGCAGGGTCCCCTTCGTGGCTTCCTGGATGGCTTGCTCGGGCGTCACGGGCTCCTTCGTTCGTCCCTTCGAAGGGACGTGTCAAGAGGTACCATGCTCACGCAGCGCTCTGATGAGCGCTCGTCGGCACTCCCGGAGGCTCACACGGAGCCGTACAGAGCGGTGGGCGACACTGCTGGAGGGAAAACGGGCGCAATGCGAAGCGGTGCGGGTGCCTCGGGGGGGCTCATGGACCGAGGCTCAGCCCATTCTGACTTTACGAAGGAGCTCCTTCGTCAGGTTTTTCTGGTGGGATTCGATGGTTCCACCGCCGATCTCGAGCAGCTTCGCGTCACGCAAGAAACGCTCGACCTTGTACTCGGTGCAGTAACCCCACCCGCCGAGCACCTGCATCGCGTTGTCCGCGACTTCCTTGCCCACCGGCGCCGCGAAGAGCTTGGCCGCGTCCGTGCCGAGGCGGTTGCGTTTGTCGGGGCCCACTTCGCGCGCCACGCTGTAGACGAGCGCCCGAGCCGCCTCGGTCTTCGCATAACTCTCGCCAATGTAACGCTGGATCTGCCCGTGCTCGGCGATCGACTTGCCGAAGCTCGTCCGGTCGGCCGCGTAACGGACCATGATGTCGACGCAGCGGTCCGCGATGCCGAGGCTCATCGCCGCCAGCGTGAGCCGCTCGACCTCGAGGTTCCGCATCATGTTGCGTACGCCCCCGCCCACCGTGCCGAGCACGTTCTCGGCCGAGACGAAGACATCGTCCAGCATGAACTCGCTCAACGTGCTCGCGCGCATGCCCATCTTCTCCGTCTTCTTCCCGACGGAGAACCCCGGCATCGTCCGCTCGACCACGAACGTCGTGACCTCGCCGTCGACCTTGGCGTAGACGATGTAGATGTCGGCCTCGAGCGCATTCGTGATGAGCGCCTTGTGGCCCTTGATCACGAACCCGTCGCCCTCGCGACGCGCCGTCGTGCGCATGCCGAGCACGTCGGTGCCGCTCGACGGCTCCGTCATGCCCATGGCGCCGATCCACTCGCCCGAGATCACCTTGGACAGCCAGCGCTCGCGCTGCGCTTCGTTCGAGCCGTAGTAGAAGTTGTTCACGAAGAGCACCGCGTGCGCGAGGTACGCGAGGCAGAAGCCGGGATCACTCTTCGAGAGCTCGTGGTGGACGATCACCGAGCCCACCGCGTCCATGCCCGCGCCCCCGTCCTTGTCCGGGATCGTGAGCCCGAGGAGGCCGAGCTCACCCGCGCGTCGCATCAAGGGGACGTTCAGCGTGCCCGCGCGATCATGCTCTTCCGCTTGCGGTTCCACCACGTCGCGGACGAAGGTGCGCACCATCTGGCGCAGCATCCCGTGCTCTTCGGTCGGGTTTTCCAGGTCGAAGACGACGTCGCTCATGCGCGGGACATTAGCACGAGAGGCGGCCGCGACGTCCCGGTGCAACACACCTTCCCACCCGGCCAGGCACGCCCTTCGCAACCCCCGTCGTCGATGCTCGTGTTCTGGGGTTTCACCGCCGGTGCGTTCCTCGCGTGGCTGCTCGCGGTGACGGGCGTCTACGAGGCGGGCGCGTGGATCCACGTCCTGCTCGTCATCGCCATCGCGTTTGGCGTGACCGGCCTTCTGTTCAAGCCGCTCGGCCGACGCTGACGAAAAGCTTTCCCGTAGCCACGCGGCGCGCCTACACCCGCGGCCGTGCGTCCCGAGAGCCTGTTTTTCCGCCCGGACGACCTCGCCCCCAAGGACAAACCCGGCCCCGTGGTGATCCGCTGGCTCGGCACCGCGGGCTTCGAGATCACCTGCGAGGACCACGTCCTCCTGATCGATCCCTACGTCACGCGCGCCTCGCTCGCCCGGTGCGTCACCTCCCGGATCGCCCCGGACCTCGGCGCGATCGGGCGGTACATCGGCCGCGCGGACGCGGTGATCGTCGGACACACCCACTTCGACCACGCGCTCGACGTGCCGGCCATCGCGCGGCGCACGGGCGCTCGGGTCTTCGGATCACGCTCGGCGGCCGCGCTTTGCCGTGCCGCGGGCGTGCCGGAGGCGAGGGTTCAGAGGGTCGAACGTGCGCCGGGACAAGCGCCGATCGTGGCCGAGGTCGGTCCCTTCCGCCTGCGGTTTGTCCCCAGCGCACACTCTCGCCTCGCGCTCGGCCGCGTGCCTTTCCCCGGCGAGATCGACGACTGCGACGCCGTCCCCGTGCGCGCCGAGGCGTATCGCTGCGGGGCCGTTTTTCGCGTGGAAATCGAGGTTCATGGCCGCACGATCGTGCACCTCGGCAGCGCCGAGGTTTTGCCCTCGGAGGCCGCGCCCCGGCACGTCGACCTGCTCTTGTTTTGCGTGGCAGGCTGGCGCAGCGGGGGCGACGTACCCGAGCGCGTGATGCGCACGCTTTCGCCCGCGGCCGTGCTTCTTTCGCACTGGGACGATTTCTTCCGTCCGCTGCACGAGCCCGTCCGCGCCCTGCCGACCGTGGGGATCGGCCCGCTCGCCGAGAGGTTGTCCCGGGCGTCGCGGGACGTGCGTGTGGGCACGGTCCCGCTCCTCGGCGCTTTGAACCTTTGAGTGCAAACCGATCGAGGGTCTAGCGCGCCCGGATCGCCGCGTTTCCGTCGGGCGCGTGGTAAACCTCGATGAGCCGTCGCGTCACGAGGTGCTCGAGCATGCGGCGCCGACCGTCCATCGACGGGTCGAGCCGGCTCGATTGCCATCGCGTCACGAAGTAGTTCGCCCCGACGTACCCGTTGCGGAGCCTGCGCTCGGCCGCCCGTAGCTCCTCGATGAAGATGGCCTCCTCCTCGGTCGGCTCGTACGAAGGCGGCGCGGCGTCGGGGTCGCTCGCTTCGTCGACCTGCCCGTCGCCCACGCTTTCGCTTTTCTCGCTTTCGCCTTCCTCCGCAGAGGCCGCCTCTTTGGGCGCTGCCCCGGGTGGCAACATCGCCATCGGGGCCTGGAACTCTTCGCTTGCCCAGCGTGGCTCGGGTCCGGGCGGCGCGGGCGGGCCGGAGCCCTCGGTATCCTCGAAAAACGACATCCCCTCGAGCAGATCGATGTGATCAAACGCGGCTTTGCGCAGCCGCATGGACAGCCCTGCGCGCCCCCAGGTCGACACGTATGCCTGTCGGCCGAGGCCCCGTACGCCCTCGACGGCCGGCGCGTGATCGGCGTCGCCCGAGACCAGGACGAGCACGTCGAACGCGTTGACGGCCGCGAGGCGGAGCATGTCCGCGACCATCGTCGTATCGACCTCTTTTTCCTGCGTATACCGGTTCTCCGCTCCACACGCGGCGCACTCGAACATCGATGATTTGCGGGGAAAACGCTTGACGAAAAAACCAGGCTGCACCTCGAGCATGTCGAGGAAGCCGGCGAGCTTTTTCTGGCCCTCGGTCACGGCAGCCGAACCGATCTCGATGCCGGTATAGTAATAAGCGCCCCACAGCAGCGATCCGCCGACGCGCTCGACGAGCCATCGCGAGAGCTTGGGAAACGCGAGCCTCCGGCCTCCCGCCTCGTCGCGCCAACCGGAGTGGAAATTCTTGCCGTCGAAGAAAATACAGACGCGCATCACACCGCCACTTTGACACAAAGTAAC
>JANMGF010000376.1:0-4845 GCA_031374535.1 Polyangium sp. (in: bacteria) | reverse complement strand
GCCCATGACGAATGTCGTGGAGTTCGGGACTCCGGCCGCCATGCCGCCGTCCGAGCGGCGCTTGCTTCTGGTGTTCGACGGAGGGAACGCGCCGGGGTACGCGTCGGTCGCGGTCGCGCTCACCGAAGAGGCGTCGCGCCGTGGCTACGAGGTATGGGCCGCGACCGAGGGGTTCCGCTCGCTCACGACCGACGCGACGAGCGACCCGCGCTTCGAACGGCTCATCGTGAGCCGACGCGAGCGATACGCGCTCCTCGCCCAGGGGATCCCCGCGCGAAGCATGGGCCGCCGCGTCCTCGACGCCGGGAGCGATTTTCGCAGCGAGCGGTACCTCGGCTTTCACGACCGAGACAAGCGCCGCGCAGCCGCGGAGACGCTCCGCGCTCAGGGGTTTTCGCACCTCGTCGGCGTGGGCGGCAATGGTACGTTCGAGGGCCTGCGCGCGCTCCTCGGCGACGGGAGCGCGCCGATGCCGACGGGCTTCGTGAACGTCTCGCTCGACAACGACCTCGCCGGTGACCGCGCGATCGGGTTCCTCTCGGGCATCGAGGTGGGCGCGACGATCGCGCGCGGGCTCTACGAGGACGCCTACACGCACAAGCGGATCTACTTGCTCGAGATGATGGGCAACCGGAGCGGCCGGCACGCGCTCCACTGCGGCGTCGCGGCGCGCGCGCACCTCATCGTGTTGCCTTTTTTCCAGTTCCCGGACGCCGTCTTGCGCGAGATCGCGGCGGGCCTTTCGCGCGCGGACTACGCGCTCGTGGTGGTGGCGGAGGGCTACGAGCGCGAGCGGCGCGCGCGGGAAAACCCGGGCATGAGCGCGAGCGAGTTCTTCCGGCGGCAGCTCGAGGCGGCGGGGCTTTCGGACTCGCCGCAAAAGCGCGTGATCGCCGAGCCCTTCAGCCGTTACCTGCGCGGCGTGAGGCCGGCGTTCCTCGAGGTCTCGGCGGCGTACCTCAAGGCCTCGCTCCTCTTCGACGCGTTCGCGGAGGGAAAAAGCGAGGTCATGCCCTTCGTGCTCGCGTCGAACGACGTGGGCGTGCGCCCGTTTCACCTCGTCGCGCGGGAAGACCGCGTGGAGCGGGCGTTCTTGCCGCTGCTCGCCCGGCTCCAGATCCCCGGCTTCTCGACGTGGATCCGCGACCATTTCACGAGCGAGAAGAACAGCCTTTGACCGGAGGATTTCCCGTGGCCGTGCGATGCATCGTCCTCGATTTCGACGGCACCTTCACCGATGTCGAGCGCGAGGCCGCCCCCTTCGTCGACGCGTACCGGGCCGCGGTCTTCGACCTGCTCGGCCAGGAGGACATCGCCGGTTGGGAGGAGCGCGCGACCGAGATCGCTCGAAATCCCGGTCGATACGGATGGATGTTCGAGGGGCGTATCGTCGCGCCCGCGGGGGCTGATCCGTACATCCGAGAGACGACCGTCGCGCAAGCATTCTTCGAGGCGCGCGGCGTCTTGCGAACCGAGGAGGTCCGCACGGCCGTGCTCACGACCCTCTACCACCTCGCCTACGAGCGCACGCTGACGGCGTTCCGCCCGCGCGCGAAGGAGGTGTTCGAGGCCCTCGCGGCGTCGGGGCTGCCGACCTTCGTCGTGACGAACGCGCGCACGGAGGCGGCGCTGAAGAAGCTCCGGACGCTGGGGCCCGCGGGGCTCTCGCGCATCGAGGTGCACGGCGACGCGCGGAAATTCGTCGTGGCCGAGCCCGAGACCCCGGACGCGCGGTTTTCCCGGGTACCCGCGGAGATCCACCTGCCGGGCCTCGAGCGCCCGGTGTATCCGCGGCGGGGGCGTTACTGGGATGTGCTCTCGCGTATCCTGCAAAAAACGAACGTGGCGCCCGAGGAGGTGCTCGTCTGCGGGGACATCTACGAGCTCGATCTCTCGCTCCCGATCGAGCTCGGAATGCAGGTGCACATGGTCACGGGCCCCGGCGCGCCAGAAGCCCACGAGGTCGCGTTGCTCGAAGGGCTCGGGGCACGCGCGAGCCACGGGGAGGATCTCGGGAGGATCCTCGGGAGGGTGGGGCTCTCCGGTTGACGTGCGGGCGCGCCGCTTTCGTGCAGACGTGGTAGGCTGCGGCGTGCACGACAATCGGGGGCCTCTGCCCGGCCAAACCGTCCCTCACGGCGCTGCCCTTTCCCTCGCCCTCCTCCTCTCCACCGCCGCCTGTGATCGCGTCGGATACCGCGCCCTCGAGCCCCGACCCAACGCGGGCCTCTCGATGCGCGGCGGCGGCATCTCGGCGCGTGTCGAGCGTATCCACGTCGCCTACTGGCAAAAAAACGCGAACATGCGCGCCGATGTGCGCGTCATCAACGAGGGAAACGCTCCCCTCCGCGTCGAGCCCGAGCGAATCGAGATCGCTCCGCTCGACCCTGAAGGCGCTGCGCCCGTCGCCGACGCTCGCCTGATCGACGGCGAAAAGAGCCTCGATCCCGGCAAGGGCGCCACCTACCGCATCGAGCTCGCGCGCGTGCCCCTCGAATCGGGCCGCCCCTACGTGCTGCGCCTCCATCCCCTCGTCGATGCTCCCCTCGGGGCCCTCGATCCCTTGCCCCTCGTCCAGCCGGGCAAACCCCATCTCGGGTATGGTCCGCCGGACGAGGCCACGTGGGTCTTCGTGGGCCGCGTCAGCGGCGGCGCCATTCGGTTTGCTCCCGTCACCGCGGGCCTCGGCGGGTTCGAGATTTTTACCGGGCCGCAGTTCGGTCGATTCTCCGTCGGCCTCCATGCGATGATCGGCGCCGGCTCGGTTGGCGGCGAGGTTCGTTATCGTTTCCATCCGACGAAGGCGGTCGCGATCGTCCCGTTCGCCGGGTATGGGTATTATCCCCTCGTCGGGATCCTCGGCTTGAACGCGGGCCACGGCGGTCGCCTCGGCGCCGAGGTCCAGATCTCGAGGGGCGACGTCACGCGTTTCGGCTGGGCCCGGAGCGGCGGCCGCGTCGGCTTCTTCGCGCACGCGGGCCCCGTGTACATGCTCGTGCTCGAAATGGTGGCCTTCGCCGCGCAAGGTGGCATGACGTTCGGTTTTTTCTGAGCGTACGCCTAAAGCCATCGTATTTGATGGGCGCTCCGTGACCGGTCACGGCTTCCCCGCGCCCCGTCCGCTCTAGCGGATGGGCCGCCCGTGAAGACGGACCATTCTCGCTGGCACACGGCATGCTCAGGCTCCGCTCGCACGAGAGGAGCTTGTGGTGTCCCTGAGAAGACGGGTGATGCGGCGCGGGCCGATGGTTGTGGCAGCGGTCCTTCTGTCAACGAGCTCCGCGGCCGGCGCGGAACCGGCCGCCCCGGCAAAACCAAAACCTCCCGTGGAGATCACCGGAGCGCCGGGCAGCGGCCTCACGGTCAGCGTAGGGGACGTATTTTCGTTGAATGTTCGGAGCCGGATCCAGATTCGCTACCAGCTCAACATTCCTCCCGCGGACGATACCGGCGAACGAGACGTTCAACAGATCGTCAACATCGGAACGGCCCGCCTCTGGTTTTCCGGCCACGTGTATCGGCCCGAGCTGACCTACATGATCCAGCTCGCCATCGCCGGTCGCGATTATCGCGACAGCGCGACATCACCCATCTTCGATGCTTTCGTCGACTGGAAGATCCATCGAGACTTCAACGTACGCGCCGGGCAGTTCTTCGTTCCGTTCGATCGCCTGCGTACGGTCCGCGAGTGGGCGCTGCAGATGGCCGATCGGCCGGTTCCGGTCGGAGAGCTCACGCTCGACCGCGACACGGGCATCACGCTTTATTCCGATACCTTTCTCGGCAAGGAGTCGCCGGTCGCATGGAGGCTCAGTGCGTTTGGTGGTGGCGGGACGAACCTGAGCAATGCGAGACCGCCTGGCGCGCTCCTCGTGGGGCGGCTCGAATTGCGGCCGCTCGGGAAAATCGACGACGACGTGGAGGGGGACATCGAACGCAGAAAACGCCCAGGTGTGGCGCTCGGCGGCGCATTCGCGGCGAACTTCAACACGAATCGTTTGCGGAGCACGACCGGAGCGACGTTCGCCGGCGGCACGACGGATTACCTGCACGCCGCCGCCGATCTCGTCTTCAAGTGGCGCGGCTTCGCGCTGCAGGCCGAGTATCTGTGGAAACGCGCCTCGAACGATCGAATCCTTTCCACGGACGAGGACGGCAGCCCGCGCACCGAATACACGCGCTCGGCGCAGGGATCGGTCTTTCAGGCGTCGTATGCGTTTGATCCGCCGTTCGAGATCGTGGGGCGGTTCTCGCGTCTGTACACGATCGGAGCCACCGATCCGAAGCTCATCTCCGAGGTCGCGAGCCGCGGGCAAGAGCTCGGCGTCGGGCTCAACTACTACTTCAACAAGCACCGCATGAAGCTACAGGCCGACTGGATCACGCGTTTGCCGCACGACTTCGACTTCGAGGCGGCGAGCCACGTCACGCACCTCCAGCTCGACGCGACGTTCTGAGGGACATGCCGTGCGCCTAACGATGCGGCTGCGCCGAGGTGGGTCCCGCGTCGGGCTCCCGGAAACGGGACCATTCAATGCCGAGCTTGCGCATCCGCGCGCGGAGCGTGTGCGGATTGACGCCGAGGAGACGCGCCGCGCCGAACGGGCCTTCGATACGACCCTTCCGCGCGGCGAGGGCCCGGCGGATATGCGCCGCGGTCGCTTCGTCGAGCGTCACGATCTCCAGCGTTTCGTGGCTCGTCTGCGTGCTCGGCTGGGGCACGTCCGCGGCGGGGGGACGCGAGGGCGGCTTCACGAGAGGAGCGCCGATGGCCGCCGAAAGCTCGAGCCGCCGGCCATTGCCGAGGATCGCCCCGCGCTCGATCACCGCCGCGAGCTCGCGCAC
>JANMGF010000375.1:0-4804 GCA_031374535.1 Polyangium sp. (in: bacteria) | reverse complement strand
TGCCCGGCTGGGTCGACGGCGAGGCGACGTACCGCTGGATCCCCGAATACGCGAGCAACGTCTTCGGCGGCAGGGAAGACGGGCTCGAAGACGCCGGCTTCGGCGAGCACAAGGTTCGCGGGTCTCTGTTCGTGCGTGTCGGCAGCAAGAAGGGGAGAGACGACGTGTCGCTCGCGCCCGCGGTGCACCTCTTCTTCGAGTACACGCGCCTGAAGGGGGACGAGAAGGAGCTCGCCCGCGTGCGTATCCGTCCCGGCGATGACCTGACCTTCGGGCTTGGCGGCGCCTTCTGAGCCTCCCCCAGAAAGCTGGGAACCATCTCCCCGGCGCGCTGTCACTTCCCCCATGCGCTCGGGCCTCCTCTTCACGAACGGCATCGTCCTCGCTGGCATCGCTTGGCTCCTCGCGATTGGCCCTGGAACCCAGTCGAAGATCCTCCTGCCCGCCGACAAGGCGCAGGCCGCGGAAGGCAATGCCGACATCGGCGCGCTCGAATCGGCCGCCGCGCTCTCCCCGAGCACCGACTCCGTCCTCGCCCTCGCTTCGGCCTACGTCGACCGTGGCCAGTCCGGGCTCGCCAGCGCCGTCATCGAGAAGGCCCCCCGCGCGATAAAGCTCGATCCGCGCGTCGCCGACGTCCACGCCCGCGCCCTCTTTCATCGCGGCCGCGCGCGCCAGGCCCTCGCCGCCGTCGAGGACGCGCTCGACGCTTGTGAGGCCGAGACGGCCGCGTGCCGTTCGTGGCAGGTCGCCAAGGCCCGCCGCCAGGCTGCGTTCCTCGGCGAGCTCGTCTCCGCGGGCATCGAGGATCCGATGACGGATCCCGCCGCCGTCCGGGCCGCGTACGAGCGTTCGACGCAGAAGGTCGGTCTCGTCGCGATGCGTTGATGGCGTTCGTGGTGCGTCTCCTGCGGGACGGCACCCAAGGACTTTCGGGCAACGTTGTCGGATGCCCCATCGGCGCCGCTATGTCACGATTCGTTCTTTCGTTCGTCTCAGATCGCGATGGCTGGAACCCACCCTCCAGTCGTGTTCGGGAGGCTCTCGCAAGCGTGCTGAATCGCCGCGAACCCCGCTCAAGCCCTCCTTCCTCCCTCGGCGCCCGCCTCTCGAGCGGCCTGCCCTGGGCGACGGTCTTCGTCTCCACCTCTTTGCTCGTCGGTTGCGGCCCAACGGCCAAGCGCCCGATCGCGACCCCCGCGTCGCAAGGGCAAGCCGAGGAGCGCCCCTTCACCTTCCAGCCCCCCGTGGACCTCGCCGTCCAGAGTGGGGCCAGCGCGGTCGTTCGCATCGTGGGTGACGTGACGTGCACGGGCACGCTCATCGCCGAGGACCTCGTGCTCACGGCGCACCACTGCGTCTCCGAGCGCGACAAGGACGGGCAGGTGCTCACGCGCGACAAGGACCCGGAAGAGCTCACCATCGAGCTTGGCGGCGACGACCTGCCGTGGGGCGAGGTGCAGGTGCGGGCGATCGTGAGCCCGGACTGCGGGTACGTCGCGGGAGACGGCGACATCGCGATCCTGGTCCTCTCGCGCAAGCTCGTCGGCGTCCCCACGCTGAGCCCACGCATCGAGGAAGCGCCGACGGAGAACGAGGCGATCCACCCGATCGGTTTTGGCCAGTGCGCGCTCTCGCGAGGCCCGATCCATCGCATCGAGCGCGCGGGTGGGCCTGTCGCGCGCGTGCGTCCCGGCGACTTCATCGCGGTCGCTTCGGTGTGCCCCGGCGACTCGGGCGGGCCTGCGTACAGCGAAAACCGCAACGACGTCGTCGGCGTGGTCTCGGCCTCCGTGATGGACGGCGACGACATGACGGCGGCGCCTTCGATCTTCGTGCGTCTCGACGCGTGGCGTGAGCTCTTCAGCGCCGCGAAAGAGATCGCGAACGGGACGAGCCCGAGCGAGCTTCCGCCCTTCCGCAGCTGCCAGCGCTGAGCCACGCGCGCCCCGCTCCCCGGATGCTCGCCCGTGGGGCTGCACCTGCGGTAGCATCCATGCTTCGATGCAGAAGTTCGGCAAAGCGCTCGGTTGGACCGCCCTCGCCATCGCCGTCGTGCTCGGGCTCCTTCGCCTGATCCTCTTCAAGACGTGGACCGTGCCCGAGGCGCTGGCGCTCTCGGCGTCGGTCTCTCCCACGCTCGACGGCGGGGACGTCGTGCTCCTCTTGACCCGCGGAACGCCGGGCTTCGGCAGCCTGGTGCGCTGCAAGGATCCCGAAGATCCGGCGCAGTACGTGGTCGGCCGGATCCTCGGCGTCGAGGGCGACGTCGTGGAGGTCACCGGGCGCTCGGTCTCGGTGAACGGCAAGAGGTACAACCCGGTCCAGGCCTGCCCCGCGCGCAAGTACAAGACGTTGCACCCGAGGACCGAAAACGAGGTCGAGCTCGAGTGTGGGGTCGTGGAGATGGGCGGCGGGTGGCACTACCGCGGCCACACGAAGGGAAGCGTCGGCCCCCAGAATTTCCGCACCGAGGTGGGCGAGGGCATGGTCTTCCTGCTGAGCGACAACATCGACCTGTACGACGATTCCCGCGAGTTCGGTACGCTGGAGCGCGCTTCCTGCACCGAACGTGTCGTCTGGCGGTTCGTCAGCAAGAACGGCTGGAGCGACGAGGACCCCCGGATGACCGTGATCCGCTGAGACGCGGCGTGACCCAGCGGATCCTCGTTTGCTTGATCCTTGTTTGCTTGACCCTCCTCGCGATCGCCGTCTAGAACCGGATGTCCCCGAGGAACGACGTTGGGCAACGAGCAGCACGAGATAGGTATCGTTTGCGGACAGTGCGACACGTGGAGCCACATGGGCGCCACGGTTTGCCCTGCATGCGACAACGACCTGGCCCTGTTCGCGCGGCTGTCTGCCGTGCCGCCGCCGCCGCCACAGCCGTCGCCTTTGCGTCCGGCCGTGTCGGCACGGCCCGCGACGACACCTGCGCCGCCGTTGCATCGCCCCGTGACGCCGCTCCCGCCGACGCCGTCCATGTCCGGGGGGCCTCGTCGCGCAGCGCAAGCCGGCGCGGCGCCTGCCCCGAAAACCCCAGCACGAAGCGAGTTCGCGGACTTAACGCAGGAGGAGCTCATGGAGCAAGCCCGTAACTACGTCTGCCGTTCCTGCTCGAGCGGCGTCCCCTCGGGTCACAAGTTCTGCGGGAGGTGCGGAGCGGCCATTCCGCTCGAGATCCTCAACGCGCAGACGCTTTTCTTCGGGGACATGCAGAACCCGGCGAAAGCAAAGCTCATCCTGATCCGTGGCGAAGGCATGGACGGGCTGAGCTTCCACCTCAAGGCCGAGCAACACATCGTCGGGCGCAACGGCCAGCTCGTGTTCCCGGACGATCCGTTCGTTTCGCCGAAACACGCGAACTTCTTCTACCGAGACGGCAAGCTCGTCGTGCGCGACGAGGGCTCGCTGAACGGCGTGTACATCCGCGTGCGTGGCACCGTGGACATCGTCCCGAGCGACACCTTCCTCGCAGGCGAGCAGCTCTTCCGCCTCGATTCGAGCCCCAAGCCCTCGGACGCCGCTGACCCGGACGGCACGTACTTTTATTCGTCGCCGAAACATCCGAGCCCCTTCCGGCTCACGCAGATCCTCCAGGGCGGCGCGGTCGGCATGACGGTGTGCGCGCGCGGAACGTCGCTGCAAATCGGGCGCGAGGGCGGGGACCTGAACTTCCCCGGCGACCTCTACATGTCCGGTTCACACTGTCGCATCGAGGAGAGCGGCGGGCGCTTCTCGCTCACCGATCTCAACAGCCGCAACGGCACGTACGTGCGCATCAAGAGCGAACGCGAGCTCGGGCACGGCGATTACCTCTTCATCGGCCGCAAGCTCCTGCGTGTCGAGCTCAACACGAACTAGGCGGTCTCACGTGACAACCAAGACCCAGCGACCGCTCTGCTTCGCCGACGCATCCGGCGGCGCGCTCGCGGCCATCGGAGCGGCCGTCGCGCGCGCGCTCGGACATGTCGATGCCGTGGCCGCGACGGTCGGCGAGCCGCAGCCGTTGCCCGCGGAGGTGCCGGCGGTGCTGGCAGAAATCGGACTGGAAGCGCCGCCGATCGTGAAGCTCTCGGCGGCGCTGGAGAGCCCGCGGGCCGTCGTGTGGCTCGGGGATGGGAAGACGCCGGCGCCGGTCGCGGAGGCACGCGCCTTCACGTGCAAGTTGCTCGCGGCGGATGCGGGGGAGTTCGAGCGGTTCGCGACGGCGCGGATCACGCGGGATCGGATCGAGCGGTTGATCGAGACGAGCTGAGCGCTTCAGCGCTTGCGGGTCGTGCGTTTCGCGTCGACGTCGCGGTGCGCGCCGATCGCTTCGGCCACGGAGAACGCGGCGCGCGCGGCCGTGGAGATCGCGCGCATCACGGGCTCGGGGATCAGGGCGATGAGACGTTCGAGGTCCACGGGGCCGTCCGTGTTCGGGACGTAGCGGTCCATCAGCTCGGCGAAGAGGTCGTACTTACGCGAGAGGTCGTCGAGGCGCTTTCGCAGCGCGTTGGCCTCTTCGCCCTCGGCGTCGCCGAGGAGGCCAAGCGCGCGTCGCGAGAGGGAACGTTTGTCCTGGACCACGCGGCGCAGGCGCGAGAGGTAGGCGCCGATGATCACGTCGGGGTACTTGCCCCGGAGCGTGTAGGAGTCGTGCCGCGCGCCGGATTCACGCCTGCGCTCGATGATGCCGGCAGCTTCGAGGCCGCGCAGGTTCGCGAAGATGTTGCTCTTCGAGCGCCCGAGCTGGAGGCTGAGGTCGTCCATCGAGAGAGGCCCGTCGGTGAGGTAGAGGGCCAATCCGCGCACGACCAGG
>JANMGF010001406.1:0-5564 GCA_031374535.1 Polyangium sp. (in: bacteria) | reverse complement strand
AATTCGCGTTCGAGGGCGCCGTGATGTTCACGGTGAACTGCGTGAAGCCGTAGGTGCCCGCGGTCTTCGTGTACGAGTCCGTGATGCTCAAGAGCGCGGTCTCGCTGTACAAACGCGTCGTCACCGTGAAGACGCCTGCGTTGTCCCCGCGGACCCAGCCGGAGATCGTGAGCTTCGAGCTTCCGGGGAACGGGACGCGGTGCGTGTTGAAGACCGAGACCTCCGACATGTTCGACGAATTGCGGAGGAGCACGAGCGCGCCCATGCCGCTGCGCGTGACGCTGTTCTCCACGTAGCGGACGGTGCTCTGATCCCACGCAGAGCCCTCACTGAAATCGCCGTCCACGTCGAGGTCTTCGAAGTCGCCGGAGGACAGGAGCTCGCGGCCCCACTCCGCCGTCGCGGTCGCGTTCGCCTTCACGTACGAGAGCGACTCCGACGGGGCCGTGCGCGTGAACTTGATCGGGCCCGTCGCCTTGTTCGTCACCGTCGCGTTGAGCGACTCGTTCACCGACGCCGACGTGTATTGCGAGGCCGATCGGAGCGCGACGATGCGGTGACCCGCCGGGAAAACCACGGCGCCCGTGAGCCCGTCCGCGGCGTTCGATCCGCTCGGGCTCTTGGGCATGTACGTCGAGAGGTGGCCGAAGTGGCGCCCCGTGCGCGCGAGCCCCTCACCCGCGACGAGCTTTGGCACGTAGCCCTCGATGCGGATCGGGATGAGCTCGAGGCGATCGACCTCGTACCCACCCGGGACCACGTCGACGTCCGCGACCGCGACGAACGACGAGAACGTCTCGAGGACGTCCTGATCAAAGACGAAGTTGCCGAGGGACGAGAGCACGAAACGCGGGCCCGAGCCGGGGTTCACGAGGCCAACGCCCTGGGCCGTGTGCGTGTGATGGGCGACGACGATCCCCGCGCCTTGATTGACGAGCGATCGGAACCTCGAGCGCATCGCGTCCGTCGGGTACTCGGAGTACTCGGTGCCGCCGTGGAGCATGGGGATCGCGAAACGCTCGGGCGTCTCGGCGTCGAGGAACGCCGTCATGTTCGCGCTCGACGCCTCGAGCGCGCCGGCCTTCGCGGGGTCGCGCGCGACGAGCAGGTAGTCGAGCTCCGTCGAGCCGTCCGAGATGAGCTCGCTGAAGCCGAGCATCGAGAGCGGCACAGTGTTCAGCGTGCGGTAGATCGTCGTGCCCTCGGCGTTCGTCTCGTTCGTCCCCACCCCGCACCAGTCGAACCCCGCGTTCGAGACGTGCAGCATCGAGTCGTCCACGCCGCCGGCGAGGTAGTCGAAGATGTGGTTGTTCGCGAGGTCGACGCCGTCGATGCCCGCGTACGTGAGGCCCGCGAGCGTCTCGGGGTGCGAAAAAAAGATGAAGTTCTTGTACGGATGTGGGGTTAGAGCGTCCGCGGTGACGGGGGACTCGAGGTTCACGATCGAGTAGTCCGCGGAGGACACGGCGTCGCGCACGTAGGTGAAGATCGCCTGCGCGTCGGCGGCGCGTGTCGCGGGGCGGATGAGGTCGCCCGCCTCGCCCAGGACGCCGTCCGCGTCGAGATCGGTGAAGCGGCGGCCCAGCATCGTATCGCCGCCGAAGAGCAGGCGGACGCGGCCCGTCTTCAGCGGGAGCATGGAGATCGTGCCCGCGGCCGTGGTGGCTTCCATCGTCGGGCGGTGCAGGTCGACAGGGACGACCTCGGTGTAGTGACCGGGAGCCGTGACCTTGAGCAGCACGTTCCTGCGCTTGAGGCCCGTGAGCGTGAAGGCGCCGGACGCGTTTGTCGTGGTGGTCTTGCCGGCGTTCGTCACGCCGTCGCCCCAGGCGAGGACGGTGATCGTGGCGCCCGAGAGGACCACGCCCGCTCTGTTCTTGACCGTGCCGGTCAGGGAGAGGGGCGTCTGCGCGTACGTTGTGTCGAACGCGTCTTCACTCGTATCGAACTGGTAGGGCTGCGCGTGTGCCGTCCCGGGCGCTACGGCGCTCGCGAGGCCCAGCAACACGAGCCCTGCCCGAAGGTGTCTGCCGCTGATGCGGGTCTCCGCCATGGTCGCTCCGTCCCGTCCAAAGGGTGGAAACCGGGACGGAAGCGCGTTCGCGGCGATGGATGGGGCCGAAATCGACGCGCTTATGGCCCGGTAGCAAATTTCAGTCTTTTCCGGGTGGACCGAGCCCGTCAATCGTTCGCGCCGGGATCCAGCTTTTGGCAGCCGGGCGGGAATGTTACGATTGCGCGGTAGGGCGGGGCTTGACTCAGGCGCGGAGCGTGGCGCCGAAGCGGGCGTGGACGGTCTCGATGACGGACTTGTGCCGCCGGTCGACCTCCTCGTCCGTGAGGGTGCGGGCTTGCTCGGGGGCGGTCGCTGCGCGGGGGTCGCGGTAGACGACGTGGAAGGCGAGCGAGCGGTGGCCTCCAGGGATGCTTCCGCCGCGGAAGAGGTCGAAGATCTCCACGGACTCGCAGAGGTCGCCGCCGGCTTCGCGGATGGCCGCGCCGACCAAGCCCGCCTCGACCTCGTCGGCGACGACGAGCGCGATGTCACGCGTCGCCGCGGGCAGGACCGGGATCGGGCGGTACTGGGGCCGCGCCGCGCCCACCTCGGCGAGCGCGCGGAGATCGAGCTCCACGACGACGCAGGAGCCGCCGAGATCGAGCTTGTCGACGACGTCGGGGTGCAGGGGGCCGAAGGCGCCCACGACGCGCCATTCACCGCTCGAGGGCTTCGCTCCGGCGAGCGGAGCTGCGCCCCCGAACCCCCTCACCAGGATCTGCCCCGCGCCACGCGGGTGCAGGTACGGCGCGCGTTGCGCCTCGGGCTGGTGCGCGACGGTGACTTCCTCGTGGGTCACGCGCCGGGCGATCTCGAGCGCGACGCCCTTCGCGTCGTACACGTCCACCTCGATGGGCTTTTGCAGCGGGGCGCGGCGGAACCCGGCGAGGACGGCGGCGAAGGAGGGGACCTCGTCGGCGAGGGGAGCGCGCGCCTCATCGGCGAGGAAACGCGAGCCGACCGTGAAGAGGCGGACGTCGGGGACGCCGTGCCTACGCGCCCGCCGCACGGCCTCGAGCAGGCCGGGGAGCAGCGAGGTGCGCATCACGGAGCGCGCCTCCGTGAGCGGGTTGATCAGCCGGAAGGGCGCAGGCGGGAGCCCGAGCGCCTCGATCTCCTCGGGTGATACGAAGCCGTACGTGATCGCTTCGGACAAACCAATGGAGACGGCCGCGCCGCGCACGCGGTTCGCGAGATCGAAGGCGTGGCGCGGGGGCTGGGGGCGAAGCGCAGGCAGGACGCTCGGCACCGTGCCGAGCCCCCGCACGCGTACGACCTCCTCGACGAGATCCGCCTCGCCCGCGATGTCGGGGCGGTGCGAGGGCGGGACGATCTCCGCCGTCGCGGCCTCGCCCTCGCCGTGCGTCGCGGAGGCCGTGAAGCCGAGCCGCGTGAGGATGTCGGTGGCCTCCGAGAGAGGGACCTCGGTGCCGAGCAGCGCGTTCATGCGTGCGACGCGGAGGTGCACCGGGGCGCGGGCCGGGAGGGGCGCGCCTGCGAGGATCGGCTCACGTGCCGCAGCGCCGCCTGCGAGCTCGGTGAGGAGTGACGTCGCGTAGGCGAGCGCATCTTCGAGCGATCCGTGATCGACGCCCCGTTCGAAGCGGTGGCTCGACTCGGTGTGCATGCCGTGCCTTCGCGCGCTGCGCCGCACGCCACGCGGGGCGAAGTAGGCGCACTCGAGGAGCACGCGCTCCGTGCTCCCGTGGATCTCGCTGTTCGCGCCGCCCATGATGCCTGCGAGCGCGGTCGGTCCCTCGGCGTCGGCGATCACCAGATCATCGGCGTCGAGCTTGCGATCCTCGCCGTCGAGCGTCTTCAACGCCTCGCCGGGCGCGGCCCTGCGCACGACGATGCGGCCCCCGCGCACGTCCTTCAGATCAAACGCGTGCATCGGCTGCCCGTACTCGAGCAGGACGAGGTTCGTCACGTCGACGACGTTGGAGATCGATCGGACGCCGAGGCTCTCGAGCCGGTAGCGGAGCCACGTCGGCGAGGGGGCGATCGTCACGCCGAGCACGAGGCCTGCGCCGTACCGCGGGCACCGCTCGGTGTCCTCGAGGGACACGGCGACATGCCGCGCAACGGTCTCCCCCTCGGCAAAACGCGCGGGGGTTTTTGGCGAGGGCTTCTGGAAGGGCAGGTTGAAGAGCGCGGCGATCTCGCGGGCGAGGCCGATGTGGCCGAGCGCGTCCGGTCGGTTGGGGGTCAAACCAAGGTGCAGGATGGAGTCGTGCACCTCGGGCATGGCCTCGCGGAGAGGCGTGCCGGGCGCGGCGAGGCCCTTCGACAGGATCAGGATCCCCGCGTCCTCGTCCTTGCTCGCGATGGCGGAAAGACCGAGCTCGCGCTCCGAGCAAAGCATGCCCTCGCTGACGACCCCGCCGATCTCGCGCGGCGTGAGCGTCATGTTCACGGCCGGCAGGTGCGCGCCGAGGGGCGCGAGGGCCACGAGGCCGCCGGGATCAGGCACGTTCGGCGCGCCGCACACGAGCTTCTGCACCCCGCCGTCGCCGCCTCGATCCACCGTGACGAGCCGGAGCTTCGCCCGCGAGGGGTGCGGCTCGACGGCGACAACCATCGCGACGACGAGCGTCTTCGTGCCCTCGCCGAACTCGGTGATGGCCTCGACCTCGATCCCGGCGTGCGTCAGCCGCCGTCCGATCTCCTCGGGAGAAGCATCGAGACCGGGTACGAGCTCGCGAATCCAGCGATAAGAGGCCTTCATGACCCCTGCGGCCTAAAACGCATGAAACGTCCGGTCAAGCTTTCTCGGGCGCGGGGCACAAAACGACGAAGGCTCCCTCTTGCGAAGGAGCCTTCCTCTGTCCGGAACCTGTCTGTCCGGAACCTACCGGGCTCGGGTCACTCGAGCTCGGGAGGCGCGCCGTGGCCGTGGCCATCGTCGTCGGGCGCGCCCTCGTCCTTCTTCTCGTCCTTCTTCTCGGACTTCTCGAACTTGGCGCGATCGGCCGTCGCCCAGTCGGCGGACCACGACGAGATCACGTAGACCGTGCCGTCGCTGCCGTCCTTCTGCGCGAAGCGGCTCGAGCCCTTGCTCGTCTTGCCGACCTTGACCGTGATGTCGCCGGCGTTGTCCTTCAGCTTGATCTGGACCACGCCGCCGTTCGTCTCGGCCGCGTCCAAACCTGCGTCCGATTTCTCGTCACCGAAGTCCTCCGCGGTCAGGGACTTGTATGCGCGGAGCATGTCCTTGACCTTGGCCTCGTCGAACTTCTCCCACTTCTTCTCGGCCTTCTCGAGCTTCTTGTCCTTGTCGCGTTTGGCGTACGACCCGGACCACTTGTCGTCGTTCTTCGAGAAGCTGAACTGGCCGTTCGTGTTGGTCACGGAGACCTGGATCACGTTGGCGTCCTCGAACTTGAGGATCGACGTCTCGCGCCAGTTCTTGACCTCCCGCGTGTAGAGGAAGCTCGAGTAGCCGCCGGCCACCCACACGCCGTCCTTGCCGCCGATACGCGCGAGCTGGCCCCGAGAGCCGCTCTCG
>JANMGF010000343.1:0-3940 GCA_031374535.1 Polyangium sp. (in: bacteria) | reverse complement strand
CGATGGCCGATGGGGCCTCTGGTCTCTGGATAAACACTCTGATCCCGATGACCCTCTCGCGGGGGGTGTGGGGGGCAGAGGAAGGACCGAAGGTCCGACCGGAGTCCCCCACCGTCAAAGCGCTATTCGATAAGCCACGAGCAGGCCGAACTCCAGCATGTCCACCCGACCCGAGAGCGACGCGCTGTCGCCCGTGGGCGCTTGCAGGGGCTCCGTGGGCAAAAACCAGCTCGCGTACCGCAGCGTCGTGCCGAGGAACCAGTTCGGCGCGACGGTCCATTCGCCGCCGATGGCGAGGCCCGCCGCGAGGCCCTCGGTCGAGAGCGTCGCGGCGCGTGGGCCCACGAAGGCCGTGTCCGCGGCGGGGTTGCGGTCCGAGGCGACGGTCCAGGCGTCGCGGATGATCACCGCGCCGAGCGTCACGCCGCCCCACCACTCCCACTTGTCGCTCTGGATGCCGTAATAACGCAGCTGTCCCTCGACGAGGAAGTAGCTCCGGTCGTGCTCGCGTTCGAGCTCGGCGGCGCCGGGAGCCGTGCCGCTGAGCAGGGATTGCGCCCACGAGATGCTCGCGCCGAGGCCGAAGCGGCCGATGCGGTACTGGTTGTAGACGGCGAGCGAGACGCTCGTTTCGCCCTTCTCGCAGCTCGTGCGCGAGCGAGGACAGACGTTCGCCGCAGGCAAGCTGAGGAGGCCCGCGTTCACCGAGACCAGCGTGTGCGTGTAGTTCTGCTCGAGGGCCGCGGAGGCGCGGCGCGCAGCGGCGGACTCGTGGGTTTGCGCGTGTGCGCGGGACGGGACGAGGGGAACGAAGAGCGCCGCCGTGATCGCGGGGACGAGGAGCAGAACACGAGCCGACGAGCGCTTCACAACCATGGTCCCCCGGTGGGTGTGGGCGGTGGATCGTTCGTCGGCAAGGGCGGCGGCGACGGCGGAAGCACCGGGCTGTCGTTGCCGGACGGGCCTTTCGTCGAGGACGTCGGGGAAGCGGTGGGCGCCGTCGGGGGCGTGGTGGAGGGCGCGGAGGGCGCGCTCGGGAGCGGTTTGCCGTCCTTGCCCGTGGGGCGCGGCGTGGGCATACGGCCGTTCGGGCGAGGGTCGGTGGGGATCACGCGGGGCGTGTGGCTCGACGCGGGCGCGAGGTCGGGGCGGGGCTTCGATGCGAGCTCGGCGATGAGGTGCTGGGCCGTCGTGAGCGAGGGGTTCAGCGAGACGGCGATCCGCGCGAGGTGCAGCGCTTCCACGGCGTCGCCGGCGTATTTGCGGCCGAGGGCGCTCGTGACGAGGCGCTCGGCGGCCTCGCGGCGGAGCTCTTTCAGGCGCGTGTCGCCGGGCCAGCGGGCGTTCGCGGCGTCGAGGATCTCTTTCACGTTGTCGCCGGGCGGCGCGTCCCAGGCCTGACGTTTCATGGCGTCGCGCGCGGCTTCGAGGCGGCCTTCGAGCGAGTCGGTCGAGGGCGCGCCGACGAGGCCGAGGCTCTTGCCACCCGTGACGATCAAGAGCGGCGCGGCGACGAGGCAAAGGACGACCGCCACGATCCGCGTGAGGCGCGCGCGGCGCTTCGTGTCGGGCGGCGGAGGCAAGGAGAGCGGCGTCTCCGTGCCTTGCATCGTGGACTCGCGCGAGGGCGGCGAGAGGGGCGAGTCCTGCGATGCGGGATCGTCCGATGCGTCGGGATCGTCGTGGGGAGCGTGCGCGCGAATCGACGGCGGAAGGGAAGTCTCGTCGTCGTCCTCGTTCGCGGGAGACGGGGCCGGCGGGACCACGGGGGCCGGGGAGCTCGGCGGATCGTCCGTGATACGTGAGGAGATCGGCAGCGGGGTCGTGTCGGGGTGCGCTGCGATGCCGCCGATCCTCGAGGCGAGATCGGCGGAGAGCTCGAGGGACTTCGTGCGCTCTTTCGAGGGGAGCTTCACGGCGCCTTGCCGCGCGAACATCAGGCTCGATCGGGCGAGCTCGTCGGGGTCCATGCCGCTCTGGCGCGCCGCTGCGTAGAGCTCCTTGCCGAAGACGCGCGCGTCGGTGGCGCGGGCCTCCGGCTTCTTCGCGAGGTTTTGCATGATCAGCGCGGCGATCGGCGCGGGGACGTAACTCGCGCGCGGGATGCGAAGGAGATCGGGCGGCGGATCGTGCGTGTGCTGGATGAGGAGCTGCACCGGTGAATCCCCTTCGAACGGCGTTCGGCCGGAGAGACACTGGTAGAGGATCGTGGCGAGCGAGTAGACGTCGGCCGCGGGGCTCACGGGTTTGCCCTCGGCGCCTTCGGGCGAGATGTACTTCGCGGTGCCGAAGATCAGGCCCGCCTGCGTGGCCATCGAGCCGCGATCGGCCCAGTCGAGGCGGGCGATGCCGAAGTCGAGGACCTTCACGAAGTCGGGGTCGTCGCCGCGGCGGACGAGCATGACGTTCTCGGGCTTGAGATCACGATGGACGATGCCTTGCGCGTGGGCCTCGCCGACGGCGTCGCAGATCTGCAGCGCGATGTGCATGGCGCGCGGCAAAGGCAGGGCCGAGGGTTCGCCGCCGGTGCCGGCCGCGGCGAGCGCGGAGAGCAGCGACATGCCGTCGAGGTACTCCATGACGAGGTACATCTCGCCGCCCGTGCGGGGATCTCCGCGCTGCGGGATGGTGCCGGCCATGAGGACCGAGACGACGCCGGGGTGGGTGAGTCGGCTCGCGATCTTGGCTTCGCGGTGGAAGCGGGCGACGAGCTCGGCGTTGCCGCTGAGCTCGCGGTGCAGGATCTTCACGGCGACGTCGCGGTCGATGCCGGCCTGGAAGGCGCGGTAGACGCGGCCCATCGAGCCGATGCCGATGAGGTGCTTGATGCGGATCTGGCCGGCGAGCTCGAGGCCCGCGTACGGGTCGACTTCGGGGCTCGAGTGCGAGGGACCCTTCGTATTCGTGAGGGGTGTGCCGTCCTGCGGGCAGAAGAGGACATCCGCGTCGTAGCGCTCGCCGCACGACGGGCAACTCTTCGTGGGGGACGGGGTCATCGGCGGGACGAGTGTAGCAGGAACGCGTGGATCCCACGCGGCCTCCGGATTACGGTCCCGGCTTCGGTGAGCAAGGCCAGGGCGAGCGCGTCGGGGAGGACCCAGGAGAAGGCGAAGGCGCCGATCCGCGAAGCGCCCGTGGAGGCGGTCGAGACGAACGACAACGCCTACCGCATCGAGCTGCCGCAGTTCGAGGGGCCGCTCGACCTCTTGCTGCACCTGATCCAGCAGCACGAGCTGGACATCCTCGATATCCCCGTGAGCTTCATCACGCGGAAGTACCTCGAGTACCTCAACTTGATGCGGATGATGTCGATCGATCTCGCGAGTGAGTACCTCGTGATGGCGGCGACGTTGACGCACATCAAGTCGAAGATGCTCTTGCCGGTCGTGCCGGCGGGGCAGGACGGCGATGGGCTGCCGGAGGACGAGGTCGATCCGCGGGAGGAGCTCGTTCGGCGGCTGCTCGAGTACCAGAAGTACAAGGCGGCCGGGGCGGATCTCGCGGAGCGCGGGACGCTGGGCAAGGACGTGTTTCCGCGCGGTGCGGTGGAGGCCGCGCCGGACGGGCCTGCGCCGTTCGCAGAGGTCGGTGTGTTCTCGCTCCTCGACGCGTTCGAGAAGCTCTTGAAGCGCACGAACGTGCGGATCGATCACGAGGTCGTCTTCGATCGGATCAGCATCACGGATCGCATCGTGGAGCTGACGGAGCGGATGACGGACCGGTCGCGCGCGACGTTCGAGGAGCTGGTGCTCGACGATGTGGCGCGGAAGGGCACGCAGCTCACGCGGTTCGACATCGTGATCACGTTCCTGGCCATCCTGGAGATGGCGAGGATGAAGCTCGTGCGGATCTACCAGTCGGATCCGCTGGCGCCGATCCACCTCGAGTTGACGGTGCAGGGGACCCGCGAAGAGCGCGGAGACACCCGCGAAGAGCGCGG
>JANMGF010000258.1:0-22425 GCA_031374535.1 Polyangium sp. (in: bacteria) | reverse complement strand
CGCATGTCACCGACTCCGTTATCTCCCCGGCCTCACTGGACCGGGACTTGTGTTTCTCATGCCCCAGAGCTGGCCGAGGTGCCAACTGCAAGAGAAAAGCTCGCAGGAGCTTCATGAGATTTTCGTCGCACCGCCCCGTTGCATCAGGCCCACAACGACGGCGGCCTCGATGGATATCTAAAGAGCTTTCTGGGCTCCACAAGCTCGATCCGCGACGACGACGCCCGGCTCGATCCGCGCGCGCCCCTTCGCCACGGGTGGTGCTCCGCGCTTGCCACGGCGGATCGAGGCCGACCTGCCGCCTGCACCCGAGGGAAGGCGAAAGGCGCCATCACCGAGGACGGTGCCGCGTCCAGGGCTTAGAAAGAAAAAAGCGACAATTCCCCATCGCTTGCATGAAAACGCAACCAGTCGCTAGAATCCGCACGATTCGCACGCCAAGCGAATGAAGCCATATTCGAGAATCCCGCAACGCAGGTATTCCTCGGACCTCGCGCACGACGAATCGCGGCAAACGCCTCCACGCGCTCCCGAAACGATGCCCAATGCTCCCCAAAGGGCGGCCGTGGGGTCGGAAGTGGCACCAACGCGTCCCAACCGGGCCGATCCGTCTTCAGCAACACGCGGATCCGGCGGGTTACGACGGGTGAGGGCCGCCGGAATCCGTGGCGGAGGCGGAGGCGGGGCGGTGGAACCGCGGTGCTCAGAACTGATGCCCCCGGATGTACCCCGGGACCCCCGCCCGGAAGTGCCGCGCCGTCACCCGGATCCGCTCCCCGCACTCACACCTACACCGATGCCCCCCTTGACGTTCTCGGCCTCCGCCCACGCCTTCGCCTCCCCCCTTCCAGTCGCCTGCCCCCGTGGTAGCATCACCCTTCCTTCGATGATCACAGGAGCCGTCGCAGACTCTTGGCTCAATGTCAGCGGATCCGACGCCAAGCTGTTCAACAATGCGACCCTGGTCGTCCTCATGCGCGACGGCACGCGAACCGTGCTCTCGATGCAGAACAAATACCAGGGGCCGCCGCAGGACTTCGCCATGGTCGTCCCGGTGCCCGTCATCCTGGCGAAGGAAAACGTGAAGACCCTGCCCGCCGACATCTTCGCGCGCGTCGACCGCCTCGCGGCGCCCCGGCTCGTCGAATACTGGGAGCAGGATCCGTGCAGGATCCCCACGCGTGATCTCGAATCGACTCGGCGCCGACGCTTTGCCCGGCGTCGAGGGCAGGAGCGAGGTGCCGCCCGAGCTCGCGAACAGCTTCACCTTGACCCGCCTCCACGCGGGTTACGATAGCAACGCGCTCGGTGAGGATCTCGTCTTCCGCGCCGCACCGCCGATTCGCGGCGGCAATGGTGTTCCCGACCCGCAGGGCAACATGGAGCGGGGCGCCATGTCGCCCCCGAGGCCGAGCTCGATTCAGGACAATCGAAGCTCCCGAGCGGCCCCGTCGAGGAGCAACCCTTGCCCACGCTCCCGCCGGGGGGCGGCTGCGCGAGCTGCGCCGCCGCGAGCCCAGGCGAAGGCTTCAGCGCGATCCCCGGGGCAGCCGCCGCCGCGCTGGCAGCGCTCCTCCGCCGCGCGCGCCGCTCGTAACCTCTCCATCACGGCCCATACCAGATCGGGGAGCTCCACGAGCGGTGCTGCACGGTCTTCGGCACGCTGGGATCGGAGCATCCCATGGGCGCCGTCGCCGGATCCAGCGTATTACATTCGTACGTGCTGTACCGGCAGCTCGGCACCTCGACAGCCCTCGCATAATAGAAAGCTCGATCCGCGGGGTCGAAATCGGGATCCGTCCAAACCACGCAGAGATCCTCCGCGCCCTGGGCCGTGACCACGCAGGTCGACGTATCCACGCCGGGCTCCGGGGCCACCGCGCCCGCGACGTCGTAAACCTTTTCGTAGACCTTGCCCCCGCGCACGTAGCCCTTGACGATTTGAAGGCGTTCGAGCGGCCTTCCAGGCCAGGTCGCCGTTCCGGGATCGGCGCTCGCCTGCACGAGGAACGTCGGCTCGGATCCGGGCGACGCGCCGAGGTTTCCGCCCATGGGCACACCGGCCGCATAGGCCTCCTCCAGCATGCCGGAGCGCCCGCAGAGGCCCGCGTCGTACGCAAAACCTCCAAAGAAACGAATCGGAATACGCGGACCGCTCGTGGCGAACGTCTCGCGGCGCTGGATCGCGGCGAAGATCGACTCGCGCGTGTTCTCCTCGGCCCACACCCCCGCGAGCCCGCCGGGGTTGTTGATGATGCCGTCGTGCGTCTCCGTCCCCGCGCCCAGGCGTTTTTCCGGCGTGTCGTCGACGAGCCCTACGTGCCCGGGAAAACCCACGCTCGAGGTATTGCCCGGCGTCCCGTTGTGCGTATCGGTCGAGCCGATGAACCCGAACTGGAAGGGGTTCGTCCCGAGCCGCTCCTCCTCGAGCAGTCCGGTTTTCAGGACATACCGCAAGAAATCGTGCCTGTGCGTGCAGCCCCAGAGGCGCATGCCCCCCGAGCCGGGTTTGTCGCCGCATTGCTCGTCGTCAGGCGGACGAAGCTCCTCGAACTCGCAGAGCGGATCCGGGTCCGCCTCGACGTCGAGAAACCCATTGCGGCACTCGCTCGATCCTTTGTGCTGAAACATCTCTGCGACGGGCTCCATCTCCGCCCGGAGGGCCGCGCGTGAGGCCTCCTCCTCGAGCGTCGCGCCGCCGGGGTACGTCGGATCGAACAGCCGGCCGTTAGAAAGATTCGAGTTGTGCGGCAGGACGAGCACGTCGCAGCCATTCTCCGCGCCCTTGCAGCCGTCCCGGAGCCGCGTCCACAGATCGAACGGCGTCGGGGCCTCGAAATACGTGACGGGCAGGTCGGGGACGATGTCGTTCGCGAAGATGACGTTCCTGTGCAGGTTGCTGATCCCGAACGTGTTCGTGTATTCATACCCGACGAACGTCGTGAAGCCGCAGGAAGCGCTGCGATCGTAGGCCGCCTCGGCCGCGTCTTGCATGGCCTGCCAGCGCAGCTTCGCCGCGGGCTCGCAGTCCTTGCCTTCCCCGCAAAGCTCGGCCACTCGCAGCGGGTTTGCCTGGGAGAGGCGCACCCCGAACGTGGACGCCCCCTGACCGACCTCCTCGCGATACGTCTGGCAGGTGAACGTATCGTACTTGGGCGAGCTCGGCGTCGTGCAATGGTGCATCTCGCCGAGGAACTCGCCGTGATCGGTGACGGCGACGAAATCGAGCGGCCTGTCGATCTTCGCCTCCCGCGTCCCCTTCCCCGAGACGTCGAGCGGAGGAAGCAGAATCGTCTCGCCCCGCGCGAAGCGATAAGCGTCCGCGGGTGTGATCACCGTATCGTACGCACGAGCGTCGAAGGAAAACGCCGTGTGGACGTGCAGATCCCCATAAAGCGGGACACGCGTGGGCACGCGCTCGGCGCAAGGGTCACGCGGGCGCGGGGTGCGCGGGGGCGCCTCGGGGGCAGGCTCCTCCGGGCATCCGGCGAGCAAGACGGGGACGAGAAGGGCGAAACGATCGATTCGCACGGGGCCTCAGCAGCCGGCCACGGTGACGTCGACGTCCAGCACCGCCGCGGCCGTCACTTGCGTTTCCTGCATCGGGCGCTTGCCCTTCGCCGCCGTCGTGAGTTTCATCGTGGGCGCGACGACGTAGGGTTTCAGCTCGGCCCCCGACATGACGAGCTCGATGGTCGTCTGACCCTTGGGCACGGGATTGAGCTCCGCCACGAGCACCTTGTCCTGCCCCTCGGTCTCGGCATGGAACGCAATGGACTCGAGGAAATCGAAATTCGCCCCTGCCGGCGCGTCGATGACGAGCGAAAAGGAAATCATGCGCACCGAATCGACGTCGTCCTTCGTGACGCCCTGGTTGTCGAGCTCCTGCGTCAGATTGATGCTCTGAAACGAATCGAACGAAAGGACGCCGAGCAGCTCGTCGAGGACAGAGCCGGCGGGGATCGTCGCCTTGGCGCCGACGTCCACTTCGAAATTGTCGAGGTTGTTGCAGCTCGTCACGGCGGCTGCGATGGCCGCGAGGACGAGGTTCTGGAGCGTGACACGGCGGTCCATGCGCGCTTCGCTGAGCGGCTTCTGCATGCCTCATGAAGCACCAATCCGCGGCGCGTCGCAAGAGGCGGCGCTCACCAAACCTCCCACGGCACAGCCATTTCTCCGTGAACCGGGAGCCGGGTGATCAGGCCCGACCCAGCAAGAGCAGCCCGGCCACGACGAGCCCAAGGGCGAGGAGCTTCGTGCCCGAGAGCCGCTCGTCGAGGACGACGGCGCCGACGAGGCAGGTGATCAAGGGATACGCCGACGTGTACCCCGCCACGACGCCCGCATCCCTGCGGGTCAATGCGATGAAATAGGCGACCATCGCGATCCAGCTCAAGAGCGCTGCGAGCGCGGCCCACCCGACGCCCCCGGGCGCCCAGCGCGGCAGGTCCGACGGCCGGAGAAACCAGAATGTCATGGGAGCCGCGAGCCCGCTCACCATTCCCGCGACGAGCAGCGCCTGCGAGGCGTGCAGGCTACGCAGGGAGAGCTTGTCGAAGATGGCCCAGAGGCCCCAGCACACGGTCGCGAGGACCATCAGCCACGTGGACGACATTCGATTCCCGCCAGCGCTCTCAGTTCATGTATGCCCCGCGATCCCACACCCCTGCCGAGGGACGCTGAGATTGCAGGAGGTCCGTCGTGACCGAGCCGTACGTCGCCTGATTATGAACGTTTTTCCCGGTACCGTCGCCCTGGCCACTCGTCTTCAGCCGCAGATCGCCGGCCGTCGCATTGATGAAGACGCTCGCCGCGTTGGGCGTGTTCGTCGTGTCATTTCCGGACGAGGCCAAGGGAACGGGCTGGCTGAAGAGGTTGTTGTTGAACCCGAAGACGAGATTGCTCTCCGCCGAGTCCAACGAGACGCCCGCGCCCGAGCCGAGGTTCACCGCCGTACTGCCGACCACCATGCTGAAGAGAATGTTGTTCGTCAGCCGCCAGCGCATCTTGCCGCTCGTCGCCGCAGTGCCCCAGATGCCGTAGGTGCGCGCGAGCATCGTGTTGTTCGTGAAGATCAGGTTGAAATCGACGCCGCCGCTACTGCCCAGCAAATTGACGAGGTACGTGTTGTTGCTCGCGGCCTCGATCACGTTGTTCCTGGCGATCAAGGACGCCACGTTCGCCGTGTTTGGTCCGGACCCATTGATGCCGTAGGTCGTGGCGCCGCTGCTCTTGCCCTCCACGCAGATGCGGTTCGAATCGAGGGTCGTCGTGCCCCGCTGATTGCCGAACTGGATGGCCGCGTGCGTCGTCGAGGTGGTGGAGCGGGTGTACACGTCGTTTCCGAAGAGGGTCGACGTGCTGCCGGGGCAAGCCGTCGCGCCGAGGGCGGCCGAGGTCACGGCGCCGCCGCTGAACAGGGTCTGCACGTAATTGCGCACGAACGTGCCTGCGCGGAGGTTGTGCTGCGTGAGCGAGGTCGTGGGGCTGGTCATCAAGCGGAAGCCGCCAAAGACCGCCTTGTTGTGATCTAGCGTGAGTTGCCCGTAAAACACCGTGGGATACGTGTCGGGGCTCCAGTTCGAGAAATTGGAGCTGAAGCCGCCCTTGATCGTGAGCTCCTTGGCCACGACGACGGAGGTCGACGCGTAGCCGCCCTGCGCGACGAGAATGGTGCTGCCCCCGGGCGCCATCGCGACGGCTTTGCATAGCGTCGCCCACGCCTTCGCCGCGCTCTTGCCGTCATTGTTGTCGTTGCCGCCCGCGGCATTGACGTAATACTTCACGGCCGTCTCGGTGATGGTGAGGGAGAGGCCGGAGGTCGGCGGGAAGGTCTGCTCGCAGTTCGTCGTGAGCGCAGGGATCGAGGGTATCGCGAAGCTCGCGCAGCTCGCCGAGGGGAGGGTGGTCGACTGGCACGTGCCGCAGGCGAGGCTCTCGTCCACGTCGCCGTCGCAATCGTTGTCGAGGCCGTCGCAGGTCTCCGCCGACGCCTGCACGTTCTGCACGCAGGTGACGATTCCGTTCTGGCACGTATTGGTCCCCGCGGCACAAACGCCCTTGTTGAAGGAGAGCGTGCAAGCGGCGCCGCCGCCCGGGTTTCCCTCGTCGGTTTGTCCGTCGCAGTCGTTGTCCTTGTTGTCGCAGTACTCCATCTCGGCGAGCTTCTTCTGCTTGCACTCGAGCGCGCCATTCACGCAAAGCGTGAGGCCGTCGGAGCACTCGCCCGGGATACCCGTGGTGCAAGGCAGGTCGGAGTCGACGCCATGCGTGTCGATCTCGCCGTCGCAGTCGTTGTCCTTGCCGTCGCAGATCTCGTCCACGGGGGGCGGGGCGGCACAGATCAACGAGCCGACGAAACATTTCGTCGATCCGAATCCGCACTCGCCCATCTGGTTCGTCGGGCACGCGATACCGCCGCCGGGGTTGCCGTCGTCGACCGTCCCGTCGCAATCGTCGTCGGCGTTGTTGCAGGTCTCCATCGTGGGCGTCGCGTTGGGCACGCAATAAAGACCGCCGCCTTCGCAACGGAAGGTCCCTGCCGCACATTGCCCGGGCTGAACCGACGTGCAAGAGTCGCCGCCGCCCGGATCGCCGTTGTCGATGTCGCCGTTGCAATCGTCGTCGATGCCGTTGCAGACCTCGTCCGTGGGATCCTTCGCCACGCACGCCGGTGGTTCGCCTCCGGCGGGGTTGCAGGTGGACACGGTCTGCTCGCAAGCGCCCACGCCGCACACGATCTCCGGAAAGCCGTCGTCGACGACGTTGTCGCAATCGTCGTCGATCGCATTGCAGGTGTCGAGCGCCGGGAGCACGTCCCCCTCGCAGGGCCCCCACGTGTTCTCCGCCACGCACGTCTGCGCGCCGTCCTTGCACGCGCCAATGCCACGCGTGTCGGTCGAGCCCGTGTAACAAGGCTGCGTCTCGCCCACCTTGCAGGGGCAGCCCTCGTCGACCTGGCCATTGCAGTTGTCGTCGATGCCGTCGTTGTCGTCGTCGCAGAGCTCGTCCTGCGAGGGTGATCCCGGCACGCACGGCTCCGGCATGCCCTTCACGCACGCCTCCACGGTCACGAGGCACACGCCGAAGCCGCAGGTCGCGAGCGGCAGGTCGTCGATCGTACCATTACAATCGTCGTCGATCCCGTCGCAGGCCGTCTCCTGGGGTGTGCAGCTCGCCCCGCCGCTCCCGCCCTGGCCACCGCTGCCGCCGCCGCCGCCCGGTCCGCTGGTCCCCCCGGGTCCGGTCTGCACGAGCACCGGATCGTCCACGCCGAGCGCTGCGTTGCACCCGATAGCCCCCGCCCCAAAACCCACGAGCACGAGCCCAAGCACGAATGCACGCCGCATGACCAGTTCCCCTTCGGGCGCTAAAACCGCCCCATCCAAAGAAAAGCAGAAGGACCCACCAAAATCGCGGTGCTCGCAGGCTTCGCGCGCCTCGGCGCCGTCAAGAAGAGCGCAAAACCCGCCGCGAGCGCGACGCCGCCTGCGACGAAGAACCCCGTCGAGAGGTTTCCCGAATCGTAGGCGTCTTTCCTCGCCTCATAACCGAACTCGTTGCAGACGTTTCCATTACAATGCCCGTCGACCTCGCTCTCGTCGCGCTTCTGCGCCGCGCGGAGACCGAAATACGTGCCCACGCCCCCCGCGCCGAGCCCCATGATGCCGAGGCTCAAGCCGACGACGCGCTGGGTGCTGAAGAACTCGTCCTTCGGCCCCGGGATGAGCGGCTTCGTATCGGGCGGGACGCTCCCCTGCGGCCCGGAAAACGTGACCTTCGCCGGAGGCAACGACGTCCCCGCCTGCGTCTCGAGGGGCATCTTCGTCTCCAGAGGCTTCTTCGGCTCGGGCGGCGTGACAGCCTCGTCCTCGAGCGCCTGCACGGCCACCGTGAGCTCCGCGCCCTCGGCAATGGCCAGGCTCTTCTCCCAGGGCTTCTTCCCGGGCGCGCTCGCGTCGATCACGTGCTCGCCACGCTCGGCAGGCAGCCGCGACCCGAATCGCTCTCGCGGGAGCGGGACGCCGTCCACGTGAACCACGAGGTTCGGCAATCCGGCGACCGGCTCGGCAATGGCGACCGTGATCCAGCCGAGCCGGGGCTCTATCTCCGTGATCCGCGATTGCGCCTCGGCGCCGCGCTTCTGGGCCGTCGACTTCTCCGTGAAGCTCTTCGACGTCGCGGTGATGCGGGCCGCGTCGTCCACGATGGCCTTGTACGTCTCGAAGGCCCGCGAGAGCCGGCCCATCTTGCGATAACAATCGCCGAGGCCCACGCGCGCGCCGAGCCCGGGGCGGAGCCGCACGACCTCCTCGTATTTGGGGCACGCCGTCGCGAAATCCCCCGCGATGAACGCCGTCCGCGCCTCCTGGAACAGCGCATTCGCCCGAGCCTCGTCCGCCGGCCCATCCGCGCGCGCGCCCGTCGCGACGAGGACGACCCCGAGCGCGACGAACGAAGGAAAGAACCACGCGCTGGGCTTGGCGAACGTCATGGGCAAGGCATTCTCCTAATCGATCGTCCCCGGCGGTTCTTCGGGCTTCCGGGGCGTCTTCGTCGCCGTGCCCTTCGTGAAAGGAGGCGCGGTCGTGGTGCCCGGCGCGCGGGCCGGCTGCGTGAACGATCCGGTTTGTCCCGGCGTGGGCAAGGGCAACGGGGCAGCCAGGGGCGGGTCGAGATCGATCGACTCGGCGCCCGCCTGCGCCGACGACGAGGGCGGCGCGGATTCCGTGGGAGCGGTGCGCGGCGCTTCGCCTGGCGCGATCGGCGTCATGGACACGGTGTCGGGCAAACCCGATCGCGCGACCGAGAGCGGCTCTGCGCCGACGAGGACCTGCACCCCGAGCCCACTCACGACGGTGAGCAGGAGGAACGCGAGCACGACGATCCCCGGCGTCCAGCGCGACCGCACCGGCGCGGGCATGTCCGAGGCCTGGATCAAGGCCACGGACGCGCGCGTGGTCGACGCCTCCTCGAGTGGTTTTTCCGGAGCATCGGAGCGCCGCACGAGCGGGATCGGCATGTTCATCCGGAACGACTCGGGCCCGGACTCCGCGTACTGCTCGCGCAGCTCGGCGATCGCCTCGGTCGCGCGCTGGAAACGATCCTGCGGATGCAAGGCCGTCGCGCGCGCGAACCATCCGTCGAACCACAGCGGCAAGTTCATGCCGCGACGACGAAGCGCGCGCGTCGTGGGCATCTCCTCCGGCCCGTCGACGACGCGACGGATGAGCGCGTAAACGCCGTGCTCCCGCGCCTCCTCCTGCCAGTACGCCTCGCCTGTGAGCATCGTGTACGTGATGTGCCCGAGCGCGTGGATGTCCGTCGCGGGCCCGATGTTGCTGCTCTTGCCGACGATCTGCTCGGGGGCCATGTACGTCGGCGTTCCGACGGCCTGCGTCATGTTCGAGTTCGTCCCCTCGGAGACGATCTTCGCGATGCCGAAAACGAGGATCTTCACGCAGGGCGAGCCGTCGTCGCGCGCCGTGATGAAGAGGTTCCCCGGCTTCAGATCACGATGAACGATGCCCCCCGCGTGGGCCTTGTCGAGCGCGAACGCGACCTGCACGAGGTAGATGAGCGCCTCGTCGATCGGGATGTGCCCGCGCTTCTTCAGCAGCGTGCCGAGCTCGTCGCCGTGGAGGAGCTCCATCACGAGAAACGGCATGCTCGTCGCGACGTCGACGCCCGCGTCGGTCACACGCACGACGTGATCACTCCGGAGCTCGCCGGTGATCCGCGCCTCCTGCGCGAAACGCTCCCGAAGCACCTCGTCGTCGAGCACCCCCGGGAGCATGACCTTGAGCGCGCAGAGGCCATGGGTGCGCTCGTCGCGCGCCTCGTGGACCGCGCCCATCGCGCCCGCTTTGATGCCCCGAAGGACACGATAACGCTCGTGAAATAGCGTTCCTATCGGGAGAAAGACAACGCTAGGGGCGCCCATGCCGTCCTCGGGTATTCCCCATTATGCCAGACTTCGAGCCCCGGGGACCAAGATCCTTCGATGATCGCGCAGTCTAGATCCCCTACCCCTGGTAGACGATCGGGCGGAGGCGCACTAGCCCTTCTTCCGCGGCCGGGGGATGTTGTACGCGGAGAGCTTCGAGACGAACGTACGTCGAGGCATTCCGAGCATCTGCGCGGCCGCCGTCTGGTTGCCAGCGCATTTTTCGAGCGCGTCGATCATGCGTTGCCGTTCGAGGGATCCGAGCTCCTCCCGCAGGCTGCCCGATGCGTTCGCGTCGATGACGGAGCGAAGCTGCGACGTCGCGTCGTCGGAGAGCGAGGGGATCGGCTGCTCCACCGTGACGGGAACGGTGCCGGTGGACGCCACCAAACGCGGCGGCGACATGCCCTGCCCGCGGCCTTCGAGCACGAGATCGTCGGGCCGGATCACGCCCTCGCAGAGGACGACCGCGCGCTCGATCGCGTTGCGTAACTCGCGCACGTTGCCCGGCCACTCGTAACTCGCGATCGCCGCGAGGGCCTCCTTCGTGATCTCCGGGGGACTGCGGCCGATCGAGGCTGCTGCGCGCGCCGTGAAGGTCCGCGCGAGGGGCTCGATCTCGGAGCGCCGCTCGCGCAAGGGCGGGATCGAGAGCGCGATGCCGTTCAGCCGAAAGTAGAGGTCCTGTCGGAACGTGCCTCGCTGCACGTCGCCTGCGAGGTCGCGGTTCGTCGCGGAGACGAAACGTACGTCGATCGGCCGCGGCGCGAGACCACCGACGCGCATCACCTGCCGATCTTCGAGCACGCGCAGGAGCTTCACCTGGATCCCGAGCGGCAGCTCTCCGACCTCGTCGAGGAACACCGTGCCCTTCTCCGCCGTCTCGAAGAGGCCCGGCTTCGAGCGCACCGCGTTGGTGAAGGCGCCCTTCTCGTGACCGAAGAGCTCGCTCTCGAGCAGCGACTCGCTGAGCGCCGCGCAGTTGAGGCGCAAAAATGGCCCCGATGCGCGCGGCGACGTGCGGTGGATCGTCTCGGCGAGGACCTCCTTGCCCACGCCCGTTTCGCCGAGGAGCAGCACGCTGATCGGGCCCTCGGCGACACGCTCGGCGAGCGCGTAGAGGCGCTTCATCGCCTCGTCACGGATCACGTACGTCCCGGGCGTGCCCTCCCCACGCACCTCGGGTTTTTCATCCTCGAGCCTGCGGACCACGAGGATCGTCGAGCCGAGGTTGATCGCGTCGCCGACGCCGAACTCCACGACTTTCCCCGGATCGACGCGCGTGTCGAGCAGACGCACCGTGCCGCCTGCGCCCTTCTCTCGGCGCACCGTGGTGCCGTTGGCGCTGCCGAGATCCTCGATACGCATCGGCGGCCCGAGGAAAATCTGCGCGTGACGCCGCGAGACTGAGCCATCGTCGATGCGGATGTCGCTCTCCTCGGCGCGGCCGAGGATCAACTTCCCCTCGGCAGGCAACGGGTGACGGGTGACGCCGCCCGCGGCGAACACTGCGAGCTCGAGGCGACCCTTCACGTTCTCGTCGTTCCCTTCGTTTCGATGGACAGCACCGCTCGCGGAACCGTAGGTCGAGCACGGTCCCAAACGCAAGCCACCGTGCATCGGACCGATCGCTTCTGAAGCCCCCGCATGTGGGCGTGGGCCGTGTGTACCCTCGCGGAGGACCTCGCCGAGGAAGGTGCGGTGGTCCTGCTTCCCGTACGCAAGGGGCAAGGACACGACGCGCCGCAACAACGGCACCGGCCCGCGCCCTCCCACGAGGAGCGCTCGCGTGTCAACTGTCATGTTTCACTTGTTCCAAATCTCACGTGTTTTCCCCTGGCAGAGGGCCGCGAGGGGCGGATGCGGGGGGCCGCGCTACCCGACTGAGGGGGAAAAACATCAGGTATGGCGCGGACGTCACCCCGATTTGCGCGTTCAAGGGCCCAGGAAGCTCCAATCGAGCAGGAACGGCGCGACGACCCGCGACGAGGCCCCATTTTCAGCCGACATTCACGCGTGGCATGGCGTCTGCAATGACGTCCGGGCGAGGTTTCCCCATGAGCCGTATGAAGAGCCTTTACGAGCCCCGCGTTCTCCCCCTTCGCGCGGAGGTCGAAACGGACCACGTGCTTGGCGAGATCCTGGCGTCCAACGCATCGCCCGTTCTGGTCGAGTGTTCCCTCCTCGAATGGTTCGCCCGGACGCCCTACCTCACGCAGCCGTCCGCGCGCTGGTCGAGGCAAGCCGCCGAGCAATGCGACAAGCTCGGCCTCGACCGCATTGCAAGCTCGTTCCGTGATCAGGCGGCGCGCGAGGACGGCCGGGGCCCGCTCTCCCTGCTCGACGCGCGTTCGCTCGCCCGGACCATCAGCATGCGGCGCGGAATCTCGATCGACGTCGACGCCCTGCTCGCCGAGCGCCCGACCGTCGCGATGCGCGCCTATCGTGTGCTGAACGACGAGGTGCTCGCGGCGGATCTGCCCCTCGGGTACGCCGCGATCGGGCACGAGATCGAGCGCATCACGAGCACCTTGAGCCTCGCGCTCGTGCTCCAGGTCCAGCGCCGGCTCGGCGCCGACGTGGCCGAGCGGCTTTCGTGGTTGCGACAACGCGCGCCGCTCGGCGTCGAGCGCGCCGCCTTCCACGGCTCGACGCTGGAAGAGATCCTCGACTGGATGCCGGGGGCCGCCGATCAGCTCGCCGAGATCGGCGCTGGCGCGCTCGACATCTACCGGCTTTTTTTGCGTGAATGCGTGCAGGCGGCGACCGCGAGGGCGCGTTCGATCACGGGGGATACGCCCTCGCAGAGGCCACGCATCTCGCGGCGCGAGCCTACGGTTTTTGGTCGGACTTCTTCACAATGAGGTGCGCAGGGCCCTCCGGAGACGCTCGATTCCCTCTTCCACGTCGGCCGAGGTGATCTCCCGGAAGCGCAGCGGCGAGGGACCCGGTTTCTTCGGATCGTACACGAGGCCGCGCGGGCGCACGTTGGCCTGCCGGAGGACGTCGGTCACGAAACGAACGCGCTCCTCCTGATCCGCTGGCAGGAGCACCGTTTCGTATTTCGCGAGCGCCTCGGCGATGTGCTCCTCGATGCGTTGCTTGTCGAGCTCGGTCTCCGCGACGCCCGTGATGAGCGGAATCAGGACGCTCGCTCTCGAGAGCGGCAAGTAAAGGCCGCGCGACGTCGACGCCACGGTCTTGAACACCTCCTCGGCGCCCGTGTATTCGCGCAGCGTGGGCAGGCAACCGACGGCGTGAATGACGATGCCCATCTCGCGGGCATTTTCGGCCTGCGCATACCAGTGGTGACCGCAGGGGCATCCTTCCGGGAATGCGTCGCCCGAGGGCTCCACGCCGTGCGGGGGCGCGTCGCCGACCCAGACGACGACGCGCGCCGCGCGGGGGCGCCATTCGAGCCTGACGAGGTCGTAAAGGCCATCCGTCACCGATTCCGGCCCGTCGCCGCCGCCCGAGGCTTCCATACGCTCGACACCCTTCTTGATCGACGCGATATCGTCGGTGAGGGGCACGACGCGGCTCGCGAAGGAGCCGTCCTGCGGCGGATGGTCACGATAACTCACGAGGCCGAGGCGCAGGCTCCGGCAAAGCGGCGCGCGCCGGAGCGCCTCGATGATCTCGACGAGCCTGCCCTTCACCTCCTCGATGTACGCGCCCATGCTGCCCGTCTCGTCGACGAGGAACACGAGATCGAGCTCGCCGATGCCGGCGCCCTGCACGCGGGCCAGCATTTCGAGTGAATACGCCTCGGAGTCGTCCGATTGCAGCGGAGGTGGAGCCGGCGCTTGGCCTTGCGGTTGCGGGCGCCGCGCCGAAGACGCGAACGCAGGGGCTGCAATACGCGCCGCAACGGCCTCGGGCTCCCGCGACGTGGGCGGCGCGTCGTCGTCCGAGGGCTCGCTCGCGCTGACTTCCTCGTCAACGTCGAAAGAAGAGGGCAAGTCCGCCGTTTCTTCTCTCCCGAGCCCGAACACTTCCTTGACCTTCGAGAAGAACCCGCCGCCACCCTTGGGCGGCGCCGCGCTGCGGAGGCTCCTGATTTCGAGCGGCTCGGGAGCCGCCGGGGACGGGGGTGGCGGGCCAAACCCAGCGAGCGCGCTCGGGGCCGCCGCGGCAGCCTTGGCCATCCTGGGGCGCACCGCGGGTGCTCCTCCCCTCGATCGCTCCGCGGAGAATCCGTCCGCCATTTCCCCACGCGCGGCGCCCCTCGGCGCGGAGCCTTCCCCGAGCGTCTCCTCCTCCTCCTCGATCTCGCCCTCGTCGGAGGCCACCGCAGCCATTTGCACCTTCTTCGCGGGCCCCTCCACGCGTTTTTCGCTGTCCTCGGCCACGAGCGCCGTGTACGGGCTCAGCAATTTGTGCTTGAGCGCGAGCGCGAGCACCTCCAGGCGCACCTCGGCCGCCTCGCCGGGCGCCTCGGCGAGCCTCGACAAACGCGCATCGATACGCAAGCGCGCCCAGAGCCGTTCGAGCCCCGGGATCTGATCCGATTGCTCGGGCAGGTCCACGAAGGCCTCCTGCCGGAAAGGCTCACCCGTCGCGCGCGTACCCGTGAGCACGAGCCGGCTTCGGCCCGACCCGGCGAATCGACCGAGCAGCTGCACGGTTTGTCCACCAAAGAGCTCGGGCGCCGGGTTTGGATAGACGTCCACGGGCATGGCGTCGTCCCAGGACAAACGCAGGTTCGTGAGCACGGGGCCGGCCTGGCGGACGCGGCGCGCGAAGCGGGGGACGACGGTCTCGACGTCCTCCCCCGGCAAAAGCACGTCGCTCGCCCCGCCACCCGCCCGCGCGAGCCTCTCGACGAGGTAACGATTGACGGAAGGCCCGACACCGAGCACGTAAAGGCGCGTCTCCTTGCCGAGGATCGTGGGTGCGCGCCGGAAGAGCCGGCCCTCGTTGCCCACGGCGCCGTCGGTCAAGAGCACGACGAGCCGCGTCCTGCCCTTTTCGGTGGGCAATTTCGCCGCGCGAACCAGCGCATCCTCGAGCTCCGTGCCGCCACGCGCCGGCATGCCGCGCAGGAAGACGTCGATCTCCTCGACCCATTCTTTCGTGAGGGGAAGAAAAACTTCACCGCGTTTGTCCGCGGCGATCCGGTCGTGATCGAACGCAAAGACCTGCGCACGATCCTCTGGCCCCAGGTGATCGAGGATCAAACGCACGGCACGCCGGGCCTGCGCCGCGCTGCCACCACGCATCGAGCACGATCGATCGACGAGAAAAACCACGTCCCGCGGGAGCCCCACCTTGGCGAGCTCACGCGTCGCCGAGACGACCACGCCGCAATATTCACATTTCCACGCCGGCCCGATGCCAGCCCATTCCTTCACGGCCGTTGCATCCCGCAGCGCGCCCCCGCAGTTGTTGCAGCGGAACGTGCGGTGATCGCCCCCCGGACCGGCCTCCGCGAGCGACAAATCCTCGAGAGGCGCGACGGGCGGCGTCACGACGAGCAGGAAGGTCCCCATCCGGTCCGCCTGCCGCTCGAAATAGGCGCGCGGTCGCACGCCCTTGTCGTGCGCGGCGCTGAACGCGAGCACGAAATCACGGTTCGGCACCGTCTCCGATTCGTGAAGCTTCACGCGGAAGGCGCCCCCTTCCAGCCCCTCGGCATCGATTCGATGGGAGGGCGAGCGCGGCGGCTCGATCGGCACGCCGGCCCGGATCTCGACGCTCACATGGACATCGGCCTTGCGTTCGCCCGTCGCGGCGCGTGGCGGCCGGATCTTCGCGGCGTCCGGCACCTCGTCGGTCGACACCACGCCGCCCCGCATTCGATCCTCGGGCTTCCCCGCATGATGCCGCTCGGTCGTGACCATGGGGAACACGAACCGCCATTCCCCCTCGTCGAACGCGAGCCTCTCCTGATACCCGAGCGTGACCTCGATCGTCTCGCCGTCCGGGATGTTCGCGACGCTCAGCGTGAACAGGTTCGGCCGATCCTGCTCCAGCAAGGTCGCGCTGCGCCCCTCGCGCCGCGCGGCCTCGTAGGCGCGCTTGGCCTCCTCCTTTTCCTTGACGACCGCCTCGACGGTACGCTCGCCGATACGAAACCGCATCGTGTGGACCGACGCCTCGTGCGGGAGCGGGAAGAGGTATTCGGCCTCGATGGGCCCGCCCGTCGTGTTGCGAAAGCGCTGCTTCAGCGTGACGCTCGCCACGGGGCCATTGATCTTGGCCTCGACGTCGGTGTGCTCGAGCGGCAAAGGCGCGCCGCCGGGCGTCCGCAGGGTGCCCTGGGTGATTCGGTCGGTCGTGGGGTCGGTCATGGGATCGGGACGATGTTACACCGATCTGCCCTGATTTCGAGCGTTCAAGAGGTGCGCCGCCCCGGATCGAGCGCGCAGAGCGACGTCACGAGCGAGGAGAAGCCAGGCGCGCGCTCCTCGGCCGAGCGCGACGAGCGCGGGCCGTCGTCGGGCGAGAGGATACGCTCGACCGCGGGCAATCGATACCCCGAGCAGAGCGCCAGGGCGCGTAGCAGATCCGAGGCGTCCTCGCGTCGCTCCTCGTCCCAGTCCGTCTCGACGATGTGCACGAGCAAGTCCGCCTGGAGGAGCACATCCCCGACGGCGAGCGCTTCCGCGAGCGCAGCCCAGCAAAACTCGGCGGAGACAGTCTCACCGAGCAGAGCCGAGAGCCTCGCCACGCGCGCGGCGAGCCGCACGTCCTCGAGTGTTCCCGGGCGCGAGCGCCATAAACGTTCGAGTCTCCCCGAGACCATGTCGGCGAGCGAGCGCGCCTTCGCCATGTCCCCAAAACACGCGAGCACCTCGGCGCGACGCAGTTCGAAGACGAGCCGCTCCGCCTCACCGGCCTCGACAGCGTAACGGGCGGCGAGCGCGAGCGCCTCATCCGGGCGGCCGAGATGGCAAAGCGCGGAGAGCGCGGCCTCCTTGCGAGCCCATTCGAGCGCGGGCGGATCGGTCGCGCCACGACGTGAGACGAGCGCGAGCGAAACGACGTCCTCCAGACGGCGCGCTTCGAGCAAAATCGAGAGCGCCTCCGCCGCCGACGCGAGCGCGATTGCCCGTGCCGCGCCCGGCTCGAGCGCCAGCACGCTCTCCCATTGCGCGCGTGACACCCGAAGAATCCCCGCGCCGATCTCGGCCCCGAGCCCCAGCGAGCGCACGCGACCCACATGGAGCAACGCCTCGTCGAGCCGACCGGCCACGCGCTCCACGGCCCCGAGCCCGACCAGCCCCGAAACCGCGAACGAAAGCGCCTCGGCCGACCGTTTCTGCCGCGCGATCCCCGAAAAGAATCGGATCGCCGCCTCTGCGATCCTGCGGGCCTCCTCGTGACGGCCGAGGTGCCCGGCGACGCACGTGGCCTCCTCGAAACACGCGGCGAGCGCGGCCATTTTTCCGTCGCCGCCGCGCGACGAGAGCGCCTTCGAGAGCGCCTGTGAAATTGACCCCGACCACGCGGCGAGCTCCCACCGGACCGTGCGGCCACGAATGCTCAAGAATGCGTCGCCGACGAATCGGTCGTCTACGCAGTGACGCGTGGCGGACGAGATCGGACCAGCAAGGTTCATTCGTTTTCCTTAATGGATCGGCCGGGCCGGTTCAATGAACGAAGAGACATGATCGGACACAGAATGTCCTATCGAACTCCGAGCCCGACGAGGATGGACCTCGGGGACGCCCCTGCTAGCCTCCCCACCACATGACCGCGAAAGACCTCTTCTCACCGCTCACGTTCCGCAACGGCCGCACGGCGCGCAATCGCGTCGCCCTCGCCGCCATGACCAACCTCCAGAGCCACGCCGACGGCGCGCTCTCCGACGACGAGCTCCGCTGGCTCGAGGCCCGGGCCCGAGGCGGCTTCGGCGTCGTCGCGACCTGCGCCTCGCACGTCGCCAAGGACGGTCAAGGCTGGGAAGGCGAGCTCGGCATCTACGACGACGCCCTCCTGCCGGGCCTCACGCGCCTCGCCACGGGCCTGCGCGAACACGGCGTCGTCTCCATGGTCCAGATCTTCCACGGCGGCGCCCGCGCCGACGCGCGCCTCATCGGCACCAAGCCGTGGAGCGCGAGCGAGATGGAAGCCGATCCCGCGGCCCCGCGCGCCGCGACGAGCGAGGACATCGACCGCGTGATCGGCGAGTTCCGCGACGCCGCCGTCCGCGCGCACCGCGCCGGCTTCGACGGCATCGAGCTGCACGGCGCGCACGGGTATCTCCTCGGCCAGTTCCTCAGCGCGACCGGCAACAAGCGAGACGACGCCTACGGCGGCTCCTTCGAGAACCGCGCCCGCCTCGTCCGCGCGTGCACGCAAGCCGTCCGCGCCGCCGTGCCCGCGTCCTTCCTCGTCGGCGTGCGTCTCTCGCCCGAGGACATGGCCCAGTCGAAGGGCCTCGATCTCGACGAGACCCTCACGCTCTCCGGATGGCTCGCCGACGACGGGATCGACTTCCTCCACGTCTCGCTCTGGGACAGCTTCGCCAACACGAAGAAGCGCCCCGACGAGCATCCCATCCCGCTCTTCCGCCGCGCTCTCCCGTCGGACGTGCCTCTCGTCGTCGCCGGCAAGATCTGGACACGCGCCGAAGCCGAGTCGCTGCTCGAACGTGGCGCCGACGCCGTCGCGCTCGGCCGCTCCGCCATCGCGAACCCCGACTGGCCGCTTCGCGCGCGTGATGCCGCGTGGGAGCCGAAGAGGCCTCCGCTCACGCCCGCCGAGCTCCACGAACGCGGCCTCAGCGACACGTTCGTCAAGTACCTCGGCCGCTTCAAAGGCCTCGTGCAGACCGAAGCAGGCTGAAAAAACGCTCGCGAGGGCGCGGGTGAAGAAGGGGTCGGGAAGGCGCCACGCTCGCTCCTGGCCGGCGCCCATACACACACATGTCCGCAGAGCAAGATCGTTCGACGAGCAGTTGCGCCTGCGACTCGCGTCGAGGAGCGGTGACCCATCCTGTGGTGATGGCACTGGATTGCGGACTCCGGAGAGCACGGCGCGTAATGTAGCGTCCGGTTCCTCGGTCGACGCCGCGCTCCGCGCCATGGTAGAACCGGAGGCAGGGCAAGCACCATCATGTTCAAGCGCATTTACATCCACAATTTCCGGTGTCTGGAGAACTTCGATCTCCCCATTGGCGGGAAGCCGTCGGCGCTCCTCATCGGCAAGAATGGAGCCGGCAAATCGACGGTCAGCTTTGCGCTAGCCCTGCTGCAAGGGATAGCTCGGGGGACCAACCGAGTCGGGCAGCTCGTCAAGCCCACGGATTTTTTCCTTGGCAGATCGGACGCGGCTATGCGCTTCGAGGTCGACGTCGAGCTCGACGGTCGGCTCTACCAGTACCGACTGGCATTGGAGTTCCCGCCAGGATTCAGGGAGCTTCGGGTGCAGAGCGAAGAGCTCGTGGTCACGGGGCAGCCCGTCTACTCCCGGGAGCTCTCCAAGGTCTCGGTGATCAAGACATCGCAAAAGACTCCCGCGGAGTTCAATATCGACTGGCACCTGATTGCCCTGCCCATCATTCAGGAGCAGTCGGAGAGCGACCCGCTGCACCTTTTCAAGCGGTGGCTCGCGCGTTCGGTCATCCTCGCGCCGATCCCGAGCCTGATCACGGGAGAGTCCTCCGGAGAGACACTAGAACCTCTTCGCGATGCGCAGAATCTGGGTGCATGGTTCACCGGATTGATCGCCTATTCGCCCGCGGTCTACGCAACCATCGATGGTCATCTGAAGGAGGTATGGAAGGATTTCTGGGACATCAAGAACCCTATTATCGGGGCCGAGACCAGGAACTTGACGGCCCAATTTCGCGAGGGCAGTTCGAGCTTGTCTCTCCCGTTCGCGGCGCTGTCGGACGGCGAGAAGTGCTTCTTCCTCTGTGCGCTCGTGCTTGCCGCCAACAAGGCGTACGGACCGCTCTTTTGCTTCTGGGACGAACCGGACAGTCACCTATCCATCGGTGAAGTGGGGCATTTCGTCAACGCGCTTCGCCGCTCCTTCGAGGCCGGTGGGCAGGTGCTGATGACCTCTCACAACGCAGAGTCCATCCGCCGCTTCTCGGATGAAAATACGTTCGTGATGTTCCGGCGAAGTCATCTGGAGCCGACACGCGTGAAGGCGCTGGAGGAAATTGGCGTGCACGGCGATCTCATCAATGCGCTCCTGCTCGGTGATGTCGAGATATGAGCGTGAACAAACACAAGCCACATGTGCTGGTCCTACCCGAGGACGATGCCAATCGACAAATCGCCGAGGGCTTCACGCTGGATCCATCCATTCACGACAGAAATATTCAAATTCTACCGGTGGCGGGTGGATGGACGGCCGTTCGAGACGCTTTCATCGCCGTCCACCAGTCAAGAATGCTCAGCAATCCATGGACCTGGATGGTATTGCTCGTAGACTTCGACGGCCGAGGGGAGGAACGCTGGAACGCTGTAACATCCTGCGTCGAACAGTCACTCCGCCACCGGGTATTCGTGCTCGGGGCCCACGGCGAGCCGGAAGCGCTGAGGGCTGCATTGGGGAGCTACGAGACGATTGGCAAGGCCCTGGCAAGGGAGTGCAAGGACGGGACGGGCGCCACGTGGGGACACGCGTTGCTCGCCCACAACCGCACGGAGCTCGATCGAATGATGCCCCTCATCAGGCCGATCCTGTTCGGCTGACGTCCATCTCGCTCGCCGCAGGTGGGGCACATCGCGCGTGATTCGCCGTCCTCTTCGCGGTTCTCTTGACGCCCCCGGTCTCTCTTTCCAAGATGCCCGGGCGATGCGGCCCCCGCGATCCTCCGAGGTCAAACGTTACGCGGCGATGGCCGCGGTGGCGATCGCCTCGGGCCTTGGCATCACGTGGCTGCTCTTGCCGCCCGCGCCCGAGGCGCCCACTGTTCGCCCCACGCCCGAGCTACGCGTCGCTGGCATGCCCGTGCCCATGCAGGGCGATCCCGTCGCGAACGCGCTCGATCTCGTGCGCCGGTATGCAGCCGGCGAGATCACGATCAAGCTGCCCGACGGCACGGGACGCAAGATCCGCCGCGGCGCGCTCGGCGCCGAGATCGACCGCGTGAGGCTCGCCGGCTTCGTCCGCGAAGCCCTCCGCCCCGAGAGCCCGCTGCGCCGCGCCCACGACGCCACACACCCCGGCGCGCCGCTCGACGTGCCCCTGCCGCTCATCCTCGACGCCGACGCCGCCGTCGACAAACTCCTCGCCCTCAAGTCCGAGCTCGACGCGGCCGCGAGCGACGCTTACGTCGACCTCGCGCAGAAGAAACTCGTGCCCGAGAAGGACGGCCACAGGCTCGACGTCTACGGCACGATCGCGCGCATCGACGCGGCCTTTCGCCAGGGCCAGGACGAGGTCTTGGCCTCGGTCGAGAAGGTGCCGCCGAAGCGACGCGCCGAAGAGCTCGGCAACGTCGAATTCAACCACGTGCTCGGCTGGTTCGAGACCCGCTATACGCTGGGCGAGCGCACCAAGGACCGCACGTACAACCTTCGCCTCGCGGCCTCGAGGCTCGACGGCGCCGTCGTCATGCCCGGCGAGATCTTCGACTTCAACGACGTCGTCGGCCCGCGCGACGAGGCCCACGGCTACCGCGTCGCCACGGTCATCGCGCAAGGCGAGCTCGTCGACGGCCTCGGCGGCGGCACCTGCCAGATCTCGGGCACGCTGCACGGCGCGGCCTTTTTCTCGGGCCTCGACATCGTCGAGCGGTACCCGCACTCGCGGCCGAGCTACTACATCAAGCTCGGACTCGACGCGACCGTCGTCTACCCGACGATCAACTTCCGCTTCCGCAACCCCTTCGATTTCCCCATCGTCCTGCACGAGACCGTATCGAACGGCGTCGTGCGCGCCGAGATCCTCGGCCCCGAACGTCGCCACACGGTCACGTACTTCCGTCGCATCGACGAGGTGATCCCCTTCGAAGAGGTCGAGCGCAAAACCCCCAAGTTGCCCGAGGGAACACGCGTCCTCGCCCAGCGCGGCATCCCCGGCTTCAAGACCACGAGCTCGCGTGTCGTGCGCGACGGCGCCCACGCCCTTCGGTACAAGTGGAGCGACACGTACCCGCCCACGGCGCAGATCTTCAACGTCGGCAGCGGACCCAAAGAGCTCGACCTCAAAACGAAGGACGACGAGCACCCCGAGTACGTCGTGGACGAGTACCTCGTGGTCACGCAGGGCCCGGACATCCGCACGCCGGGCGTGACCGAGCCCGAGGCTGGCGGCGGCACCATCGAGAGCCGCGAGCCCGGACGCACGGGCGAACGCGGCTACTACGAGAAGCTCGGCCTCTCGCGGTACCGCAGCAAGGACACGGCCGAAAACGCGCCCGAAGGCGAGGCGCCCGCGACGGTCCCTGCCTCCCAGGAGCCCAAGGACGGCGACAAGGCCAAGAAGCCCGAGGACGACAAGGGCAAGAAGAAGAAACGCAAGAAGAAGAAGCCTGCTCCCGAGAGCGGGACGTAAAACGCGCGCGGCCAACC
>JANMGF010000253.1:0-2210 GCA_031374535.1 Polyangium sp. (in: bacteria) | reverse complement strand
CGTCATGGTGCAACCGAACGAGCGAGTCATTCTGGAGCCATGCACAAGCTCGCTCTTCCGCTGGTCGCCTTCCTCGCCTTCACCGCCTACTCCGTGCTCGTGGTCGTCGAGCATGGGCTTTATGCGCTCATCCCCCTGCACATGTCCGGCGGCTGGTCGTTGCAGGTGTTCATCGACCTCGCGCTCGCGCTGACTGGCTTCCTGGTGCTCGCCGTGCCTGACGCTCGCCGCCGGGGGATCGACATCCGGCCGTTCGTGGTCGCGACCTTGCTCCTCGGATCGATCGGGATGCTCGCGTACTTCGTGCGCCGCCAGCTCGCCGAGCGGAGCCAGCCTGCGGTCGCCTGAGCCGTCGTGCGCCTCGGCTCCTTCCTTACTTCGGCGCATCACCAAACACCACCGGAGGCTCAGACGAGCCTGCGGCGCGTCACCAAGCACCCTCCGGAGGCTCAGACGAGCCTGCGGCGCGTCGCCAAGCACCCTCCGGAGGCTCAGACGAGCCTGCGGCCGGTCACCAAGCACCCTCCGGAGGCTCAGACGAGCCTGCGGCGAGTCGCCCAGGCACCGCCCCGAGGCTCAGGCGAGCCTGCGGCGCGTCGCCAAGCACCCTCCGGAGGCTCAGACGAGCCTTCGGCGCATCCCCGCTCCCTTTTGGAGCCCTTGCCTCGTCTTTTCGCTTGACAACTCCGCAGCGAGGCCCCCCCGACCCCGCCACGCTTCAGGGCTTCCCCGCCTGCTCCTGCACGAACCCCGCGAGCAGCTTCCGATCCCTCTCCGAAAGCTTCTCCTTGAACGCCGGCATGTGCCCTTCGAGCTTCGCGTCCATCACGCCCTTCGGGTACGTCACGCCGCTCCCGGGATCCTCGATCTGCGCCAGCACCCACGCCGTCGACGCCCAGCCGCGCAGCTCCGGCGCCAGCGACTCCTCGTCGTCCGTCTTCCCGTCGAGCCGGTGACAACTCGTGCATCGTTGCCCCACGAGCTTCTCGCCCGGCATGCCGTCGCCCTTCTTCCCTTGCGCTTGCGCTGCGAGGAAATCCGCGATCGCCTCCATGTCCGGCGCGCTCATCGCCGTGAACGCCTTCGCCGCCTCCGGATCGGCGGGCGGCTTCGTCATGCTCGGCATCTCCCCCTTGAACGCCGTCTTGCCGAACATCGACTCGTGATCGGGCTCATCCATCACCCGCTTCGCCCACGCCTTCGTCCCGAAGCCCGTGAGATCCGGCGCCGTGTCCTTGCCCTTCGGCGGACCCAGATCCCCCATCCGATGACAGCTCGCGCAGTGCTGCTCGAAGAGCGCCACCCGACGCGTCTCCGGGTGGTTGCGCAACATCGCCAGCGCGCCCTCGGGCGGCACGCCTTCGGCCGCGATCGCCCGCGCCTTCGCGCCTTGCGCCTCGGCCTTCGCCACCGCCTTCGCGAGCTCCGCGTCCGCCGCGTCCGTGCGCTTCGACGCGAACGTCAGCACACCCGCCGCGATCGCGAAGAGCGCCACCGGTACGAGCAGCGGGAGACGCTTCATCACCCCGCGATCCGCCTTCTTGTCGAGCAGCGGCAGGAGGAACAAGTACCCCGCCACGAGGCCCGGGATCACCACCGTCGCGATGAGCTCGAGCTTGCCCGGGAAGGGCTTTCGCATCTCGTAAAGCGCCAGGAAATACCACTCCGGCCGCGCGGGGTAGTCGCTCGTCGGATCCGCGGGCGCGTCGAGCGGCGCGCCGTGATGGTTCCACGTGAGCACCGCGATCACCCCGAGCACACCCAGCGCCACGATCGCGTCCCGCGCCGCCTGCGAGGGGAAATATCGATCCGACTTCACCGCGTCCGCAGGCGTCGCCAGCGCCGGCCCATGCTTGCGTGAGAGCCAGAAATGCGCCGCCGCGATGACCCCCACGGCGAGCGGGAGCACGCCCACGTGCAGCGTATAAAGCCGCGAAAGCGTCATGTGCCCCGGCGTGCCGCCGCCGAGCAAGAGCTGCTGCATCGCGCCGCCGATCACCGGCAACGTCCCGATGATCCCCGTCTCGACCCGCAGCCCCCAGAAGCCACGTTGATCCCAGCGCAGCGGGTTGCCCGTGAGCGCCGAGACCACGACCAACCCGACGAGCGCGAGCCCGAGCCAGTACGTGACCTCGCGCGGCTTTCGATACGCCCCACGCACGATCGCGTACCCCACGTGGATCGCCGCCAGCACGATCGCCGCCTGCGCG
>JANMGF010000231.1:0-1634 GCA_031374535.1 Polyangium sp. (in: bacteria) | reverse complement strand
CCCGGATAGGGAAACTCCGGTGGATCATTGAAATTCCGTACCGTGACCGAAGAACCGGCAAGCGCGTCCGCTTTCGGAGGGACGCCCAGGTGCAGACCTCCCAGGCCGCGCACGCCGAGGAGCGACGCCTCATCGCTCAGCTCGAGGAGCTCGGGTACATCCCGGCCGTTCGTGGGCAGCAGGACGGGCCTGTAGAGCCCGTCGTGCCGCCTCTGGCGAGCCCGAAGAGCTTCACGTTCCGCGAGGCCGTGGAGCTCTTCCGAGCCACCAAGGCCATCACGAAGCTGAAGCGCACGACGCGTCGCTCGTACGAGGTGTCGTTCGAGTCCCAGCTCTTGCCCCGCTTCGCCGACATGCCCGCGGCGGAGGTCGACTTCGTGAAGGTGACGAAGCTCGACGCCGACCTCGTGAAGGCCAGGCTCGAGCCGTCGTCTCGACGAAACATCCAGGTGGCTCTCCGCAGCGTCCTCCGATGCGCTGTCGAGGCCGGCCAGCTGGCCGCCATGCCGAAGCTTCCCAAGCTTCCCAAGGTCGGCCAGAAGGTCGTGCAGCCGCCGAGCGTCGAGGACGTTGAGCTCGTCCTCGGGCTCGCCTACCCGGCCGCGCGGATGGCCCTCACGCTGGCCGCAGACGCGGGTCTCCGGGCAGGGGAGATCCGGGGCCTTCGCTGGATGGATGTCGACCTCGACGCTGGCCTCCTGATCGTTCGTCAGACGATCTACGGCGGCGAGGTGGACACCCCGAAGTCGGGCCACGAGCGGACGATCCCGCTCACCGCTCGGCTCGCTCGTATGCTCCGCGAGGCGGCGGCGAAGCCGCACGAGCCGACCGACCCCGTCTCCCCTTCCTCGAGGGGGACCGTCTGGGGCGAGTCGAGCCTGCTGCACGCATTCCAGCGCGTCCTGGCGAAAGCCAAGCTGCCGAGGTCGCGCCTGCACGACCTGCGGCATTTCTTCGTGACACGGTGCTTCCGTATCGGAGCGGACGCGCCCACCGTGCAGGCGCTGGCGGGGCACCAGCACCTGAGCGTGACCCAGCGTTATGCGCACACGAATGAGGTGGCAAAGCGCGGGGTCATCGAGCGTCTGAGCCTGGCGTCGTAGGCCAGGCTCAGGATGGGCAACAGATGGGCAACAGGCGGCAGCGCGGCGTTGACAAACGCCGAGGGAGGTGGCAGAAAACGCAGTCGAAATAGGTATTTGGAGGAGTGGCCGAGTGGTCGAAGGCAGCGGTTTTGAAAACCGCCGTAGGGGAAACTCTACCAGGGGTTCGAATCCCTTCTCCTCCGCTGGTTTCGTAGGGATCTTGGGTCGTTGGAGCGGTCGCCGGGGTGGCCAGGAGCGGTCGCCGCCCACCCATGAGGCTACTTGCGGCCTCGCCCGAGCCGCTTCCACATCGTGGCGAGCTTCTTGTTCGCGGCCGCCATATCAAACTTGTCTGGGGCAAACCCGCGCCCGACCCACCGCCTCATCTCCGCGTATTCCTCGTCCTTCGGGTTCCCAAGCACCTCGATCAAATGTGTGTAGCCGTCCGGCCCCCCGCAGTCCTCGGGCGGGCATGCCCGCGCGCCGCCGAGGCACATGATGAGCTCATCGCCGCCGTCCATGACGCGCTCGACCTTGACCTCGCCATTG
>JANMGF010000223.1:0-8343 GCA_031374535.1 Polyangium sp. (in: bacteria) | reverse complement strand
GAGGGTCCAGGCGATCTGCAAGGCGTGGTTTGAACGCGTTCGAGCATGTCCAAACATGCAGCATGAGGACGTTTGAACGTGTTCGAGCACGCTTTTGCCATCGGCATGACCACGTTTCCCTCGGTGCGAACGTGGTCATGCAAGCGGCATGGAGTCCTTTGCACGCGTTCGAGACACGTCATGCAGATGGCAGGGGACGATTTGCGTGACGGCGAGGCCGGCTTTGCACCCACGAGGGGCGCTCTTGCATCGACGCAGGAGCGCCCTCGGCCTCGTCATCGGGGCGATCGCATCCGTTCTACCCTCAGCGCCCTCGCCGCACCCCCCGCTTCCACCTTCGATTCACCCGCGCCGCGCGCGCTCGCGCCAGGATCCGCTCCGCCGGCAGCCACACCGATCGCGGCTTCTCCTCCTGCCCGCGCATCAGCTTTTGCGTGCTGATCCCGAGGTCCGCCGCGATCTCGTCCGCCGCCATCGCCCCGGAGAGCGCTCCGCCCTCCATGTACCCCTGCGCGTCGAGGCTCGTGTGTTCGCCCGCGAAATGCACGTTTCGCACCCGCTCCGACTCCGCGCCGGTGATCGTCGTGTATTGCCCGACCTTGTACGCGGAATAGCTGCCCAGCGTGAGCGGGTACGACGGCCAGTGGAATCGGACGACCTTGTCGTTCGTCGCCGCTTTGGTGCCCGGAAAAACCTGATCGATCTGGTCGAGGAACTCCGCCCCGCGCTCCTCTGGCGTGCCCATGCCCATCGCGACCGCGCGAGCGCCGCCCGTGAAGTTCGTCAGGATGCCGCTCGGCCCGGGTTGCAATCGGCTCGTTTCCCAGGTCGCCTGGTACGGCAGATCCGAAAACGTCTCCCCATTCGAGCCAGCGTCACGCCACGGTCGCGACCCGAAGCCGACCATCAGCTTCGTGTTCATGCCATACCCGAGCGCGTCGATCGCCAGGCGCTTCGCGGCAGGCATTTCGAGGTCGAGGTCCACCTCGCGTAATTTCGTGAACGGGAGCGCGAGGACCACGTGATCCGCCGTCACCTCGAAATTGCTGCCCCCACGGGCGAACGTGAGCACGTAACGCCCATCGGCAGCCTCGCGCATCGCGACGAGCGCCGCTTCGAGCTCGATTTGCGCCGGGTCCAGCCCCTCCGAGAGGCGCGCGGGGAACAGGTCGTTACCGTCCTTCGCGTGGAAAAGCTCGTCGCTGTCGCCGAAGACCCGGAACTCCGCCGTGTCCGTCGAGATCAGGAACATCATGTTGAGGACGTTGTTCACGTCGGGATCGAGGCCGTATTCGATCGTATACGCGACCTCGAGCAGCTCCCGCACCGGACCACTCGCGCCGATCTGATCGAGCCACGCCGAGATCGAGAGCGCGTCGAGGGCCTCTCCGCCGTTGGGATTGTCGTAATAAACGAAGAGGTCCTCCTGATCGGTGAGCGTCGCGAGCGCCTCGTCGATCTTCGCCGCGATGGGCGCAAAACCCATCAGGATCTCCTCCTTTGTGAGCTTCATGCCTCCGAACTGGGCGACGAGACCGGCGAGGGCCTGGTCGTCGTCCTTGTAATCGAGGAGGTCGATTCCAAGCTCCGTCGCGAGGTCGCGCATCGTCTGGTGGCCCGTGTCGATGAGTTCGCCGCCGAGCTCGCAGTGCTGGCCGTCGGGGAACGTTTCGCGGTCGGTCCACATGCGGCCTCCGACGCGTTTGCCCGCGTCGTACACCGTCGCCGCGACGCCGAGCTTCTTCAGCCGGTACGCGCAGTGCAAACCCGCGAGGCCGCCGCCCACGATGACGATCGTCGGATCGGCGCCGGGCGGGGGCGTCACGGGTTCGTCGCCGCAGGCGCTCGCCGCGATCGGCAAGGTCAACGCGGCGGCGGACATCTCGAGGAAACGACGGCGCGGCAGCGTGTCGCGCTCTTGCTTTCGGGCGAGAAGCTCGGTCGCGGGAATGCCCGTACGCCGTGCAGCCCGGCTGATCCGGAGGAGTCGAGACAAGGAACGAAGCAGGGGGGTCCTGGCCATGAATAGCTCCCGGGGCAAACGCCGCGGCGAGGGCGCGCGGCGGAAAGAAACGGCCCTCGAGGATACGTGAACCTCGAAGCGATAGGGTCGGTGAGCGCCTCGCCTCGTGCAGGAGATTTTCCCGGTCTTGGTCGGATCCTCCGCGGCTCGGGCTTGCCCTCGGGCGCGAGGCGCGCATAGTCGGCCTCATGTCCGACACGATCTCCCAGGCCCTCTTCGAGCGCGCCCGCGCCGTCATCCCCGGTGGCGTCAACAGCCCCGTCCGCGCCTTCCGCGCCGTGGGGGGAAACCCCGTGTTCATCGCCCGCGCCAAGGGCGCCCGCGTCCATGGCGAAGACGGCACGGCGTACATCGATTACGTGGGCTCCTGGGGCCCGGCCGTGCTCGGACACGCGCACCCGGACGTCGTCCGCGCCGTGCAGGAGGCCGCGGAAGGTGGGCTCTCGTTCGGCGCGCCGACGGCACGCGAGGTGCGCTTCGCCGAGGCGATCCGCGCGCTTTATCCAGGCATCGACAAGCTCCGCTGCGTGTCGAGCGGCACCGAGGCGACGATGAGCGCGATCCGCGTGGCGCGTGGCTTCACGCGACGCGACTACATCGTGAAGTTCGAGGGCTGCTACCACGGACACGCCGATCACCTGCTCGTCAAGGCAGGCAGCGGCCTCGCGACGTTCGGCGTCCCCGACTCGGGCGGCGTCCCCGAGGGCACGGCGAAGACCACGCTCACGCTGCCGTTCAACGACATCCCGGCCCTCGAAGCGCTCTTCGCGGCGCGCGGGAGCGAGATCGCGGCGGTCATCGTCGAGCCCGTGGTCGGCAACATGGGTTGTGTTCCGCCCGAGCCCGGCTTCCTCGCATCGATCATCGCCCTCTGCAAGAAGCACGGCGCGCTCTCGATCTTCGACGAGGTGATGACGGGCTGCCGCCTCGCGCGCGGCGGCGCACAAGAGCTTTACGGTCTGCGCGCGGACCTCACGACGCTCGGCAAGATCATCGGCGGCGGCATGCCCCTCGCGGCGTACGGCGGGCGGGACGACGTGATGAGCGTCGTCGCCCCGCTCGGTCCCGTCTACCAGGCAGGCACGTTGAGCGGAAATCCCGTCGCGGTCGCCGCGGGTCTCGCGACGATCGAGCGCCTCGTGCCCGAGGTGTACGAAAAACTCGAGCGCCTCGGCGCAGCCCTCGAAGCGGGCCTCCGCGACGCGGCAACATCGGCGGGCGTGCCGGCCACCGTGCAGCGTGTCGGCTCGATGATCACGTTGTTCTTCAACGACAAACCCGTGCGGTCGTGGGCGGACGCTTCGCAGAGCGACACGAAGCGCTTCGCGACCTGGCACGCGGGGATGCTCTCGCGGGGCATGTACTGGCCGCCGTCGCAGTACGAGGCGGCGTTCCTCTCGGCGGCGCACACCGACGAGGACATCACGCGCACGATCGAGGCCGCGCGCGCGTCCCTCGGCTGATCCGATCGATCACCGCCGCGGCTTCGGGCGCGTCACGCGGGCCATGAGGCCGGCGAGGACGAGCGCGAGCGCGGCGGGGGATCCCGTTGTCCCCAAAGACGTGTTGCAGTAACCGGCGGGCGCGTTCTCCTGGAAGGGCGCGGGACCGGCGCCGATGTCGTCCGGGTTCGCGCCACCCATTCCGCCCGACCCTCCGGCCCCGCCTGCGCCGCCTGCGCCGGCCGAGCTCGACGAGGCCGTGCTCGAGCTCGACGAGGCGCTGCCGCTCGGGGCCGTGATGTTCACGGCGGCGCACGAGTAGTAGTAGGGCTGCGCGGCGCCTTGCATGAACTGACGAAGCTGGAGGACGCAGTTCTGGCAGGGCGCGTCGGGCACCGTGATCATCGCGCTGACGAGCCCGCCCTGGACCGTGTTCGCGTCGGCGGCCTCGTAAAACACGTCGCCGTCGAGATCGGCGCGCGTGACCGTGTTGATGGCCTTCGGCGTGATCGCCACGCGGAACATGCCGCTGTGGTTGACCGTCTCCTTCCAGGTGACCAGGATCTGCTGTCCGACGACGAGATCGGTGACCTTGTAGCCCGAGCCCGGGCAAGGCATGGGCGAGCCGTCCTCGGCCGGATCCTCGGCATCGGCGCCGAAGTAGCAGCCGCAAGGGCCGCTCTTCGCGTTGTCGTCGTTCGTGAGCGGAGGCGGGTTGATCAGGACCGCGTGGGCGAAGGCGCTCGCGCTGGTGAGAAGAACCGCGGCGAAGGCGAGAAGGGCAGAAGAACGGGATTTCATGGCCACCTCGAACAGCGCCGCGCGGAAATGCTCAGAACGAGCCGGGCGGCATACTCGGCGGAATCGCCTTGACCTTGTACCGCATGCGAAACGCGGCGATCGTCGCGCCGAGCTCCGCCCGCGAGACGAGCCGGCCGCGTCCCCGGATACACTCCAGGAGCTCTTGATAAAGCTCGTAGATCAGCACCTCGTCGACCAGCGCGTTGGTCGTCGACGGGAAGTGCTGGTTGCGCAGCGCGATCTTCGAGCTCGCGACGGCCTCGTCCGTCACCCGGACGAACCCGACCGCGTGGAAGTTGCCGGCCGGGTCGACGCCGATCACCGAGGACGCCACGGGGCTCTTGCATTTGCCCGATTCGTAGATCCGCCGAATGTTCTTGCGGACGTCGCCGAGCGAACCCGATCCGGGCTCGAACTCCGCCGGCGACCCGGGTCCGGACGACGTGGCCGCGGTCGAGCCGGGCCCCGAGGTCCCGAAGAGATCAATCTCGCCGCTGCGGAACGAGCGCGACTTTTCCCCGTTGCCCGTGAGGCCCTTCGACGCGAACCAGCTCTCGAGGAGCAGGCCCATGACCTCGATGCTGTGGTGCTTCTTCGCCAGCTGGAATGCGTGGATACGCACGAGCGGCAGGAGGAGCTTGCGGCAGATCTCGTTCTCTTGTTGCTGCTTGACGCTCGCCACGTCGGTCGCGTGCGAGGTGCCGTCGAACTGCACGACGAAGAGCGGCGTCCGCTCCGCGTCGACCGCGACGTAGTCGAACGTGTTCCGCGTGACGAACTGGATGAGCTCGTCCGAGAGATTGTTGCCTTCGGTGCGGAAGACATCCTGCGCCTTGACGCGCATCAGCACGCCGGCGCCGAGCCTCTTGCAGAGGGTCGAAAGCCCGAAGCTTATGGCCTCTTCGGTGTGGTGAAGGAGCTTCTTCAGGTTTCCATTCATCGCGCGACCGCACCCTTACGGTAGGCTGATAGCGGCGTTGACCGCAACGGGAGACGACAGCGACCCAAGGTGATTCTCTTTACACGATCTCATGAAGGCCCCTGCTCCGTCAGGGTTCGCCCGAACGAGCGCGCGTCTCGTGTGGCGCGTGAGAGGGGTCTTCGCGTCGCACTCGTGCTTTTTGCGCTCGTCGTGCTTGCCCCTTGCATCACGCTCGGATGCACGCCCGAATCCCGCGGCGAATCGTGCCCTTCGGGTTTTCACGCCGAGGAAACGCGGGCAGCTGCGATCCTCGCGAAGCTCGGTGAGGTCCCCGCGGGGGCGCGCGTGCGGGAGCGTGCTCTCGCGAGCCACACGGTATCGATCTGCTTCGGTCGCATCGGCGTGTCGTCGGTGACGACGTCGGGGGTCGTGTTGATCCGCGATACGCTGGGGACCGAGGAAGCCGCGGCGCGCGTCGGGCACTTGTTGTCGCACGTCGCCAACGGGCTCCGCGTGGAACCTGGCCCCGGTGCGGAGGAGAGCTGCGAGGCGATCACGGATCACGCGCTCGCCGCCGAGGCCGCGGCGCTGTCGCTCGAGCTCGTCCTGCGTCGCGCGCTCGGCGTCTCGGACCCACGCGTCCGCTTCGCGTTCGAGGACGACTTCTGGGCGGCCCCCGAGGACACCCGCGAGGCGCTCGTGCTCGCTCATCTGCGCGCGTTTCCCGACGGAGCGCCGGGCATCGACGCGCTCGCCTCGGGTTACGCGCGCCGCTGCCGCGAAGCCCGGGACGCCGCACCCGCGCGTTGATCGTCGTTACGCGCTACGTTCGGGGCGAGCGTTCATGGACCGCCTCCGCGCCCACATCGCGCGACGCCTCGAGCAAGGGATCGCGCCCTCCCCGCTCGGCAACGCGCTCGAAGGCGCGTGGGCCACGATCGCGGCAGCACGCGTGGCTCGCCCCGTCACGCTCCCCGAAGGCGCGCACATCCTCGGCGTGGGCGGCGCCGTGCTCGGCGGCGCAGGCAAGACACCCGTCGCGATCACGCTCGCACGCGCGCTCGCCCTCGAAGGTCACCCCGTCGCGCTGATCGGACACGGCTACCGCGCCGATACGTCCTCCGCGCGGCACGTCCTCCCCGACGATCCCGTCTCCCGCGTCGGCGACGATGCCCTCTGCGCCGCACGCGCGCTCGCCCCGACGAACACCCCTGTCTTCGTCGCCAAACATCGCGCGGACGCCCTCGCCCTCGCGGTGCGGTCTGGAAAAACCGTGCTCGTGGTCGACGGCCTTCTCCAGACCACGCCCCGACGCCTCGACGACGCCGTGCTCGTGCTCGACGGCGCAGCCCCGTTCGGCGCGGGCCACTGCCCTCCCCTCGGTGATCTGCGCGCCCCTTCCAACGCGCTGCTCGAAGCGGCCGATCACGTCGTCGCTCTCGGCGGAAGACGCTCGCCTGCCCTCCCCGTCTCCGCCGTACCGCTCGCCTCCTCGATCGACGGCGCCCTCGACGCGTCGGGTCGCCGCCACGCCCTCGCCTCCCTCGTTTCGGAGCGCCTTGGCTTGCTCGTGGCGATCGCGCGCCCGTCTCGCCTGCTCGACGCGCTCGCCTGCGCGGGCATCCATCCTCGTTCCGTGATCACGCTGGCCGACCACGCCCGCTTCGGCCCACGGGCGATCGATCACGCGCGCTTCCTCGGCCTCGACGCCTGGCTCACGACGGCCCGGTGCGCTACCAAGCTCCCGCCCCGGCTCGGCGGTGCCCCGGTCCTCCTCCTCGATCACCGGGTCGACGTCGGGCCTCTGCTGGCCCGGCTCTCGATCGGGCGAACCTCACGCGGGGCCTCCCGCGGGGCCTCCCGGGGGGACTGACGCGCGAGACGGCTCTTGCCTGTGCTAGGCTCCCGACCCCATGAAATGGAAGCGTTCGCTCTCTTTGGTCGTGACAGCGATGGCGCTCGTGAGCGCTCCTCTTCTGTCTGTCTCGTTGGTCGGCTGCGCAGGCGGCTCGGGCGGCTCAAAAGCCGCGGATCTCACCCCCGGCGACATGCCTGCCGGCGCGAGCTGGACCGGCGTGTACTTCAGTGAGCTCTACGGCTACCTGCACGTCGTGCAGGACGGCAACGCGGTCGAAGGCAAGTGGCTCCGCCCGCACAAGGACAAGTGGGGCAAGATCAAGGGCGAAGCCACCGGCGACGTCCTCAAGTTCGAGTGGACCGAATACACGGTGGGCCTCGTCGGGCCCAACGCGGCGAAGAGCGGCCGCGGCTACTTCAAGTACAAGCGCCCCGCGGGCGACAACGTGGACGACACGTTCGCGGGCGAGATCGGCTTCGACAAGGACGAGGTCGGCGAGCCCTGGGACGCGGTCAAGCAGCGCAACGTGAACCCGGACCTCGCGTCGATCGGCGGCACGGGATCCACCGACCTCGGCGGTGGGGACTGGGACGGAGAGAACAAGGAACAGGGTGCGCCCGAGGAACCGGCGAACCCCTGAAAAGCGGGCGCGGGGGCGCTTTTCGCCCCGGCAGAACCCCGAGCGAGATTGCGACCATGGCACGACCTCAACCGCAAGGTATCAAGTTCCGCGAGCCCCCCATCTTCGAGCGGGGAACGAAGGGGCGCTCGGGCGCTTCGTTCGCCCCGCTCGACGTGCCGGACGTCGATCCGGCCGCGCACTTCGGGGCGCTCTCCCGCAGCGAGGCCGCGGGGCTGCCCGAGGTGAGCGAGCCCGAGGCGTTCCGGCATTTCGTGCGCCTCTCGCAGTGGAACTTCTGCATCGACTCGCAGTTCTACCCGCTCGGGTCGTGCACGATGAAGTACAACCCGAAGATCAACGAGTGGGCCGCGCGTATCCCGGCCTTCTTGAAGATGCACCCCGAGACGCCGGACGAGCTCGCGCAGGGCTCGCTGGAGGTCATGTGGCACGTGCAGCGCATGCTCTGCGAGGTGAGCGGCATGGACGCCTGCTCGCTCCAGCCCTCGGCGGGCGCGCAGGGCGAGCTCACCGGGCTCATGATGATCCGCGCCTACCACGAGTCGAAGGGACGAAGCCCGAAGAAGGTCTTCATCCCCGAGAGCGCGCACGGGACGAACCCTGCCTCGTGCGCGTTGAACGGCCTCGTCGCGGTCAAGATCGAGAAGAACCCGGGCG
>JANMGF010000219.1:0-2591 GCA_031374535.1 Polyangium sp. (in: bacteria) | reverse complement strand
CCGTCGCGTCGAGCATCCCGAAAGGCGCCGGAACCCGCCCGATCCTGCGTGGCGCGCTTCCGTCCGCCGCCTCCCAAAAGACGAGATCTTGCCCTTCGAGCAGCGCCGCGACCACGCCTCCACCCGTACCCGCGTCCGTTCCGGGCAGCAGAGCGTCCACACGTGCGAGGCACGAGGGGCGCGCGTCGCTTTCGGCAACGTCGGGGACGATCGCGGTGCGTTTCCACGAGGTCACGGGCTCGTCGGGCCGTCCGATCCAGAGGTCGGCGCCTGCTTGGGCGACGTTGCCGAGGCGCGTCGTGAGGAGCGCGCATCGCGACGCGCCACATGCGAGATCCACCGCGTCGAACCGATCCCCTTGCCCGAGGGGCGTCGCATGGTCGCCCTGGTGCACGAAGACCTCGGAGAGATTGCCCTCCCCCGGATCGGCATAAGCCGCGAGCCATGCGCCCCGGTCGGTGCGCGCGAGGCGGGGCATGGCGGCGGCGTCGAACCAGGGCAGAGGCGTCGCCCCCGAGGATTGTCCTTCGGCGGAGAGGACGAGGCCCGCGACGCCCGTCAGTCGTGGAGGCGTCTCCGCGAGGTCTGCATCCGCCACGACGAGGGATCCCGTGGCGCGTGGCGAGGCGACGAACCGCGTGGAGGCCGCGACCTTCGCGCGTACGAGCGGCGCGCGCATCGTGCAGCCCGTCGGAAGCGCGATCCCGGGGATGCCCGGACCGATACGCGCGGGCTTGAAGACCCAGGGCGCGGGTGGCGGGAGGAGGTCGTCCTTGGAGATGGGGATCGCCGTGGGGACGGGCGGCGCTGCGTCGGCTTGCGGGTCTTTGTCTTTGGGCGCGCAGCGCTCGCAGCCGGTCGCCGCGAGGAGCAGGGCGGCGAGGAGGAAGTGCCTCACGACAGCTCCCGACGCAGCACGGGATACGGCAGAAGGCCGCCCACCTCGACGAACCCATTCACCGCAAACGCCCCCATCGGCCCGGTCCAGAGCTCCTCGTCACTCACGGGCTCCGTCGGCCTGCGCGGCAACGCCTCGAGCACACGCGCGCCAAACGCGTCTTTCGCATGCGTCACCGCGCCCTCTACGAGCGCCGTCGCCACGCCTTGCTTGCGGAAGTCCGGATGCACGAGCGTGCAGCCGAGGAGGAACACACCTTCCCGATCGCCCTGGAAGGTCGGGAGCTGCTTGTAGAACCGACGCTCGTACGCCTTGCGCATCACCCGGGCCGGCGCGACCTTGAGCCAGCCGACGAGCGTCTGCGTCTCCGCATCGATCGCGACGATCCCCTTGGCTTCCTCGTCCCCGCTCGCGAGCGCGCCCGAGAAGGCCGCGGCGTTTTCTCCGACGGCGTTTGCGCAGCGGTCGAGCCACTCGTTGTTCGTCCCGTCGAAGTGCCAGAACCTGCAAAAGCAGGGCGATGCGGCTGCCTGGAAGAGGCCACGCAGGCCCGCGTCGTGCTCGGGTCCGGCCGGGGCCGTGAACAGCTTCATGCCGTGATCCCCTGGGGCCTTAGGCCACGCGCCGGCGAGATCTGCTCCCACGCATGGGCGAGCGCGCAGAGCCGGGCTTCTTCGAGCGGCGGGCCCATGAGCTGAAGGCCCACGGGGAGCGAAGGGACGCCGTTTGCCGCGGGCGTGGGCGCGCAAGGGACGCTGATCGCGGGCACGCCTGCGAGGCTCGCGGGGAGCGTGTAGATGTCGGCGAGGTACATCGCGAGCGGGTCGTCGACACGTTCGCCGAGCGGGAAGGCGACCGTCGGGGAGACGGGGGTGGCGATCACGTCGACCTCGCGGAAGGCCTGCTCGAAGTCGCGGCGGATGAGCGTGCGGACACGTTGCGCGCGCAGGTAATACGCGTCGTAGTACCCCGCCGAGAGCACGTAGGTCCCGAGCACGATGCGCCGCGCGACCTCACGGCCGAAGTTGTCGCCGCGCGTCTTCGCATAAAGCGCGCCGAGCCCCTCCGTGCCTTCCGCGCGCGCGCCGAAACGCACGCCGTCGTACCGCGCGAGGTTCGACGAGGCCTCCGCCGTCGCGAGCACGTAATACGTGGCCACGGCATACCGCGTATGCGGCAAATGCACCGGCCGAAGCTCGCAGCCGAGGGAAGCAAGCCCGGCGAGGGCCTCCCGTACACTCGCCTCGACCGCCGGATCGAGCCCCTTCGCAAAGTACTCCTCGGGCACGCCGACACGCAGGCCCCGCACGTCGCGCCCGCAGGCGGCCTCGTACGCGGCGACGGGCGCCGAGAGGCTCGTCTGATCGTACGGATCCCGCCCCGCGATGACCCCGAGCAGCCGCGCCGCCGAACGTACGTCCGCCGCGAAGGGCCCGACCTGATCGAGGCTCGATGCAAACGCCACGAGCCCGTACCGCGAAACACGCCCGTACGTCGGCTTGATCCCGACCGTCCCGGTGAGCGCCGCGGGCTGGCGAATGCTGCCGCCCGTGTCCGATCCGAGCGCGCCCATGGCGAGCCCCGCCGAGACGGCGACCGCGCTGCCGCCCGAGGATCCGCCCGGCGTACGTGTCGGATCCCAGGGGTTTCTCGCCGGGAAAAACGCGCTGTTTTCGTTCGACGAGCCCATCGC
>JANMGF010000160.1:0-2492 GCA_031374535.1 Polyangium sp. (in: bacteria) | reverse complement strand
CGTCATTCACGGCCACCTGGAACGTGAGTAACGTATCCATACCGACGACTGGCGCAACGAAGCTCGGGTTCACCGCGACCGACGAGCTCAGCATCGCGGTCGGCCCGACCGGCTGCGACCAGGCGTACGTCAGCGGATCGTTATCGGGATCCGAGCTCCCCGACGCGTCGAGCAGCACGGTATCGCCGCTCGTCACCGTCTGATCCGGCCCTGCATTGGCGACCGGCGGATCGTTCGGATCCACGCCGCAGACCGCCTGATCGGCGATGATGCTCGAGAACGGCAGGTTCACGATGCCGGTGACGGCGAGGCTCTCGACGGTCCAGCCGTCGGTCCCGACCTCCTCGTCCGTGCCGATGCGGAAGCGGATCTTGAAGGTCTGGCCTGCGAACTGATTGCCGAGGGCGATGTTCGTCGTGACATTGGCGCCGTTCGCGTAACCCGCGCTTTGCCCGGTGAAACCCTGCTGGCCGAGCAGCGGGTTGCTCGCGATCGGGCTGCCGATCGAACCATTGTAGGTGTTGCCGAGGTTCGCGAAGTTCCTGATGTTGGTCCACGTCTGGCCGCCGTCCGAGCTCAGCTCGATGATGCCGCCGTCCCAGTTCACGGCCGGCGTGCCGCTCCGCTCGAACTGGTAGCGGTGCACGAGCGCCATCGTCACGTTGCCATTGCCGGCCACGAAATCAGGCGACTCGTACCGCTCGTCGGACACGCCGGAGAGCGCATTGCCCCGCGCGACGACGTTCGACGACGCCGCCGACAGCTTGATGCGCGACCACTCGGTGCTCGGGCCCGTGGCATTCTTGGCCGTCCACGTCTCGATGTTGCTCTCCCAGACCTCCTGCGTCGCCGAGTCCGGCAGGCTGTCGAAATGCGCCTTGGTCACGCTCGAATTGCTCAGGGCCGGCGAGCAGGACGAGGGCGCGGCGACGTCGACCTTCAGCCCGAGAACCGTGATCGCCGCGACCGACTGCGCGAGGGCGATCTGCACCGTCGCGGTGCCCGTCGCCAGGATGCTCGTCGTCGGCAACGCCGCGTTTGCGCCGTTCGGGAACGACACGTTCGGGTTCGTCGAGCTCACCGTCACGGTCGCGCCCGCGAGCTCGGACCAGCCCTGGTTGCGAACCTGGACGCTGACCACGCCGATCTCGCCGTTGTCGAGGATGCCGTCGTTGTCGCAGGACAGCACGCTGTCGTCGAATTTCACCGAGACGATCACCGGCTCGGGTTTCGCCTCGAAGCTCTCCGTCACGCCCACGTTGTCCGTCGAGTTCCGCGGCGGCGAGATCGCGCACGACCCTGCGCCACGCATCGAGAAGCCCATGGCGAGGTCCTCGAAATCCTCCACGTTCGCCGCGATGGCCGTCGCGAGGATGCCGTCGCGTTGCTCGGTGAACGTCGGGTTCGCCGGGGCGAGCTGCATGCCGCCGACGAGGTAATCGGTCATCTTGCGTTTCGCCTGGTCGAACGTGTGCCGCGGGGTCGCGGTGTATACGTCCTCGAGGATCTTCGCGTAGCCCTCCAGCACCATCGTAGCCCAGATCTCGCCAGTGTTGTGCACCTCCTCGTTCTCGGCGGCGAGCGGCTGAATGGGCATGCCGGTCGGCAGCGCCTCGCCGGCCTGGATGTGCTTGAACGTGAGCGCGTTCTTGGTGAAGTCCGTCGTGTACGGGAACCGCCGGATCCCGAAATACGCGCTGTCGCCGAACGTCGCGCCGCCGTAGACCGCCGACGCGTACACGCCATTCGGATTGTCGCCTTCGCGAATGAGCATGTGCAGCGCGAGGATATCGCCCCAGCCCTCGCCCTGGCCGCGGGTCTGCACCGAGCTCGCCGCGACGAGGCGGTTGTGGATGAAGTGGCCCCACTCGTGCGCGACCACGCCGTTGTCGATCGTCCCGTCGCGCTGGATCGTCGGGCCACGGAACAGGGTCGCCGAGACCGGGCCCGACAAGAGCGCCTGCCGCAGGGCGGTTCCGTTGGCCTGCGAGATGCCCAGCGTGCCGATGGTGATCGTCGCATCGGCGCCGCCCATGGGGCTTGGCGGCAGGCCCACCGCGGCGTTGTTCGCGATGATCACGCCCACCGCGCCCGCGGCCTGCGCGTTGACCACCTTGACCGTGAAGTTGCACGCGCCGCGATCCGCGACCACGATCTTCCCGGCGTAGTTGCCGACCAGCGGCTGGCAGCCGTCGGTGAACGTCCCCGGCGTCGCCGTGGTCGTGTCGGTGGAGTTGTCGAACGCGTCCGCGACACCTGCCGTGATGCTGAACGTCTGCGGCCCGAAGCCTGCGACGCCGACCGGCGTGATCGGGCCGCCCGGGTTCAGCGTCAGGCTCGCGTTCGCCGCCCCGCTCCACACGAACATCTGCATGCGCGGCGGCGTGCCGTCCCCGGGCGTGCTCATGTTGGCGTTGTCGAGCGAGGGCGGGTTGTTGAGATACCCGTCCTGCGCCTCCGCCCTGAGCGCGTCGTTGCCCGCGCCGCCGCGG
>JANMGF010000152.1:0-2376 GCA_031374535.1 Polyangium sp. (in: bacteria) | reverse complement strand
CGTCACGTTCCTCCCGATGCTGAGGGTCTGCGATCGGCAGGGCGTGGTGGATGCGGGTTTCCAGGCCGCGCTGGAGATCATCCGCCGGCGCGTGCGCGACCCTCAATTGGGGGACATTCTCGGCTCCTCGACCTGGGAGTCCCGCCTGGGTCGCATCATCGTCTTCTCGGGCGGTTCTCCGCGAGAGCTCATCAGGATCTTGCAAGCGTTCATTGCCGAGGGATCGATCGACGAGGCGACCTTCGATCGCCAGCTCCGGTTCGTCGCGGAGCAATACCACCGATCCATTCCGGAGAACGCGCTTCCGTGGCTTTTGCGGATTCACCAGGAGAAACGGCTCGTCGTCGAGGACGAGAGCAGCCGCTACATCGCGGAGCAGATGATGCAGGCCGGCGTGGTGATGCGCTACCAGAACGGCGAACCGTGGGCGGATCTACATCCCGCCGTCGCCGACTGGTCGCCATTACGCAACGCGCGGCGGATGGTTCGTTGGGCCTAGCGCAGCACCCGTGGTAGGGTCCGCCCGCGATGGCGGACACCGGCAAACCCAGGACAGGCGCAAAGGCCAACTTGAAGCTCCGCAAGGAGCACTTCAACAAGTGTGACCCTGACGAGCCTCTCGATCCCGACGATCCGCGGTGCGTGGACATCGACGCTACGAGCACCGACGCCCGCGGCCGGAGCTGGATCGGGGCGCTGGCGAACCGGATCGAGCTTTCGGATAGGCCGGTGTGCGAGTTCTTCTCGGGGCTGCCGGGCTCGGGCAAGTCGACAGAGCTGCGCCGCCTGACTGCAAGGTTGTCGGGTGACGAAGGCGCCAATCTGTTCCCGGTTCTCATCGACGCCGAGGAGGTGCTCGACATCTACAACCCGATCGACGTCCCCGATATCCTCGTCGCCATCCTCTACAGGACCGAGCAGGCCATCCTGGAGAAAGAAACGGGGACGAACGAGGGCGCCCTCGTGGAGGGGCGGCTCGCGAGGTTGTGGCATTGGGTCACGACCACCGAGGCCGAGTTCAAGAGCGTGACCGCGGGGGCCGGCGCGAAGGCCGTGGTGCCCGGCGTCGGGGACGCTTCGGCGGACGTGAAGGTCGTGCTCGATTTAAAGACGAACCCATCGCTGCGCAGGCGGGTCCGGGACAAGGTCCAGGCCCACATGACAACATTCATCAAAGAGGTCCACGCGGCGCTGGAGGAGCTCGACGGGAGAGCGAAGAAACAAGGCTACGAGGGCCTCGTCGTCATTTTCGATTCGCTGGAGAAGCTCCGGGGCATCAGCAACAACTGGACGGAGGTGCTCACGAGCGCAGAGCGCGTATTCACCGGCGGTGCGCCGTACTTGAAGCTCCCCGTGCACGTCATTTACACGCTCCCGCCTGCGCTCGTGCTTCGGCTGCAGACCAAGGTGCACTTCCTGCCGATGCTGAAGCTTCATGACAAGAAGGGGAAACGCGCGGCGGGGTTCGCGTCGGCGCGAGAGATCGTGAGGCAACGTGTGCCCGACAAATATCTCTCGGAGTTCCTCGGCCCGACGACGTGGAAATCCCGGATCGAACGGCTGATCGAGCGTTCGGGCGGTTATCCGCGCGACCTCGTCCGGCTCCTGCAGACGTGTATCGCCGAGCCTTCCCTGGACGAGCCCTTGTTCCACCGGCTCCTGGCGCTGGCCGCCGACGAATATGTCCGGACGATCCCGGAGAACGCGGTCCCTTGGCTCGCGCGTGTCCACCGGGAGAAGCGGATCATCGTCGAGGATGATGGTCACCGCGCGACCGTGGATCAGATGCTGCAAAACAACGTGGTGTTGCGGTATCAGAACGACGAGCCCTGGGCGGACGTGCACCCGGCCGTGCGGGACATGCCCGCTTTGCAGGCGGAGGTTGCTCGGCTCGAGGCGGCGGCGGCGGCAGCGGACAAGGGGTGAGAATTGGTTCCGGTCGACAGCGCGCTGGTGGAGGTCTTGCGAGCGGACGAGGGGCTACGAAGCCTCGTGCATGGGCTCGCGTTGTCGGATCGTTTCCATTTCTGGATGGTCGTCTGCGACACGCCGCGGATCGCATCGGCGGTGCTGGCGATCCTGGAGGAAGAGGTCGCTGCGGAGCGGGAGGAACCGATACGGATCGTCCGATTGAACCCGTATACCGCGCTGACCGATCCGATGAGCCCCATCCCGTTCACGATGCTCGTCGACGAGGTGCTCGCAAAGCTCGTTTCCCCGGCGCCGACAGAGCGCTCGCCGGAGGTGATCTTCGCTGTCGATGCGACGGGAGCACTCACGCAGGACGATGCCGCATGGGCGGAGCTGTTCCAGCGGATGAACGAGCAGCGGAACGTGATTGCACGGGCGATCGCAGGCCAGCTTTTGTTGCTGTTG
>JANMGF010000149.1:0-3964 GCA_031374535.1 Polyangium sp. (in: bacteria) | reverse complement strand
CGAGGGTCGAGAGGAGAAGGACGAACTTGATCATGCAGCCCTCCTCCGCTCCTGCTCGTCCCGGGCGCGAATGGCCGTGAAGCGGAGCTGGATGTCCCAGCCGTCGGAGCGCGTGCGGGTGTCGATGTAATAAAGAAACCGAGCCGTGGCGACGAAAGGAACGGCCAGGAAAAACCCGGCGATGGCGGCGGGTGATCCGCCGTCCGCGAAGAGCCAGCCGAAGGGACGGCCGAACTGGAGGAGGTCGTTCACGAGGCCGTCGAAGAGGAGCTCCGCCGTGACGACGCCGCCGAACCGCGCGCCGAGGAGCATGAGGAGGACGAGAAATGCTTTGCCGGTGCGGAGGGAGATGAGCCGATGGGCGCGCTCATACGCGCGCGTCCCGGAGAGGCCCTCGAGCAAGCAGGCCTCGTCGAGCAACAAGAGGCGAATGCCCACGAAAGGCATGAGGATACCCATCGTGATGACGCCAATCACGAAGCCGACGGCGCGGATGACGAACGAGCCGAAGAGGGCGACGAGGCGCTTGCGAAAGACGGCAAAGACGGCGCGCGGCGTGATGAGCGGCGAGAAAATGATCTGGCTCACGGCGACCGTGAAAAGCGCCTCGACGAGGGGCACGGTGAGGAAGGCGGCGAGCCAGACGACGCTCCAGCGGACGTCGAGCGCATACCGGAGGGCGAGGCATCCCGCGAGGAGCGGGACCACGACATACAGGACGAGGCGCGCATAGAGGGAAAATGCGACGGAGAAGCAGAGGCGAAACGCGAGGTCCATGACCTCGGTGAGGCTGCGAGGGCGCAGGACGATCGCGGAGTCGCCGAGGTTCAAGCCGCGCTGCCTCTCTCGTTCGAGGCGTTCGAGGCGTTCGAGGCGCTCGAGATGCGCTCGCGTCCGGCGAAAAGGAAATAGGCCGTGACGAGCAACGTGAAGAGGCCAGCGACAGCCCATTTGACGGGCGCCGGAGCGCCCGAAGGGGACCAGAAGCCTTCAATGCCTGCGGCGATCAGCAACATGAGGGCGGCGCCGGCGACGAGGCGGGCGACGTCGGGGGCGCTCTCCCGAAGCGAGCCGAGGCGGGTGCGGCCACGCGTGACCACGAGAGAATGGCCCATGCGTAACCCAGCCGCGCCCGCGATGACGATGGCCGTGAGCTCGAAGGGCCCATGGCCACACATGAACGTGCCGATGTTCCGGCCAAACCCGGCGGCCGTGACCCAGCCCGTGACCATGCCAATCGAGAGGCCGTTGTAGATGAGGAAAAAGACGCTGCCGAGTCCGTAGAAGATACCCGTGGCAAAACAACGGAAGGCAATGCCGACGTTGTTGTTCACGTAAAACCCGGCCATCGCGGAGTCGGTCCCCTCGCCGCGGCCCTCGTCGAAGCCCTTCGAATACATGTCGGCCATGCCGTCGAGGGTGCTGCGCGGGAGGATCTGCGAGGCGGCGTCGGGGACGAAGAGGGCGAGGACGATGCCAATGGCGCAGGGGACGAGGAAAAGCGCCGAGGAGAGGGCAAAAAAGCCGGCGTTCTTGCGGAGGGTGCGCGGGAAATCACGGACGACGAGGGACCAGAAGGCCGGGACACGGAAGGGCTCGGCGCCATAAAGTGCGCTATGCGCGCGGCCGGCGAGGTTGTCGAGGTACGCGACGAGATCGCGGGTGCAACGAGCGCGGCAAAGGACGAGATCCCCCGAGAGGGCGCGGTAGAGGGCGGCGGCGCGGGATATCGAGGGGCCGTCGAGGTGGTGGAGGGCCTCGGCGCGGGAGACGAGGTTCTCGAGCTCGCGCCAATCGGCATTCCGCGCCGCGACGATCTCGTCCTGGCTCTTCAAGCCGGCCTCCTGCGTTCACTCGCGCGGGCATGGACGAGCGCGAGGAGGCGCGCGGAGTCCTTGGAGCGAAGGCCCATGCGGCGCGCGAAAATGGGCGCGACCATGGCGGCGAGCTCTTCTTCCCGCGCGGGGCCAATGCCGTCTTTGCGGCGGAGGAAAAGCTCGACGGCTTCGAGCTCCTCCCCCGAGAGCGGAAGGCGCTGCGGCAGGCTGGCGAGCTCCTTCGGGGTGGGCGGAGGATCGATTCGAAGGGAGGAGGCCACGGCGCGGCGCTCCTCGACGATGACCATGGTGCCCGCGACCATGTCGCCGAGGCGGCGGAAGCGGCTGTCCCGGGCCATGGCGAGGAGGCCAAAGGCATACCCCCAGGGGAGGAAATCAGCGGCGCGGAGGAGGTTCCGGAGGAAGCTGTCGCCAATCCGCAAAGGATGGCCGTCGACGGTGACGACACGGAGATCGAGCGCGCGTTTGCCCGGGGTGCGGCCATTCCAGGCGACCTCCCAGAGCGTGTAATATCCCCACTCAAGAAGAAAAAGAATAACAAGGACAAACCCTTGGGAGATGCCGGAGACAGCGTCCCCGACAGCGAGCCCGCCCAGGGTGGCGAAGAGGGCGAAGACGAGGAGAACGGCGCCACGAAGGAGCCAGTCGAGCGCCCAGGCGAGGACGCGGCGGGCAGGGCCAGCGACGGGATAATGGAACCGCACGTGCTCGGGCGTCTCGATCTCGGCGGTCGTGTCGATGGGCTGGACGCGTGGGACGGGCTCCGCCATGCGCCGGATGACATCACAGGGGAGGGGCGGGGGTCAAAGGGTGTCGCGCTCGTCCGTCGATTCGACGTCGCGCTCGGTCTCGCTCTCGGCCTCGTCACCGACGACCCACGCTGCCTCGGCCCACAAAGCATCGAGGTCGAGTTCGAGGCCTTCACAACCGGGGAGCGTCATCTTGCCTCCGGAGGCAGAGGCGTCGAGGACGTAGCGGCCGTCCGCGCCAAGCTCGAAGAGCTCGAGCAGACGAACCTCGGGATCGACGAGCAAGGAAAGCTTGACGCCGAAGCGGGCATACTCGGAGCGCTTGTCGAGACGGTCCCGGCGGACGTCCCGGGGGCGTGGCGAAAGGACCTCGACGACGAGCTGGGGCGGGGTGCGGGAGAGAGAGCCGCGTCCGAGGCGCGGTTCGAACCCCGGCAAGGCAGGTGTAAGGCCGTCGGGAAAGAGACAGCCTTCCATCCTTTGCGCTCGCTGGAGAAACAACGGACATGATGAATGATGCTGTTTCGATGGTCGCCAAGCGTCTGTGTGCGCTCGGAGCCTTGTCGATGGCGCTTGCTGCGGGGTGCGCGATCGATCCCGGCACCGACGGGGAGATTGACGATACCGAGGACATGGTCCCGCTCGGGTCGGCCGACACCGCCGTCCTGACCAGCACGTGCCCGCAAGCAGGGCAAAAGCTGCGCTCTACCTGCATGTGCGGCTTCCTCGTCGATTACTTAACCGATGGTGTCGGCGGCGAGTACGCGTCGGCCTGGGGCCCGGGATCATGCAACCCCAACACGGCCTGCTCGCTCGGGGCGCCCATTTCGGACTCGTACTGCAACCATCGCAACTCCTACGTTCTTCGCTTCGCCGGTGGGAATTCGATCCAGACCTGGTGGCTGGGAACGTGCAACCCGCCCCCGTGTATCCCCTGAAGCGGTCTCAACGAGCGGGGTAGACGTTCGGCGCGCATCTCGCCGCAGTGCGTCGCGCCAGCAGGTGGCGCCGCCGTTCCCGGCCTTCGTCATCGACGTGCCCGCGGAGCTGCTCCCGTCGACAACCCCGAAGGGCCCGACTTCGCGACGCTGGTCGCCGGTTTCCGCCACGAGGCGGCGTCGGGAGCTCGAGCATTGCCGTCCGGTGGCGTCGTCCTGAGTGACGACGCCGACGCCGGATGACATCACAGGAGGGGGTGAGGTCAAAGGGTGTCGCGAGGGGGCGCTTGGAAAGACGGCGGTCCCAGGGGCCCTGGCAAGACGTTGGGGTTCAGTTGCAGGGGACGTTGAGCTCTGAGAAATTGCTCCAGTAGGTACTCCATGCCCGCACATGGATAAAAAAGGTTGGCGTCCCAGTTGGTGCCGCGCAGTTTGCCCA
>JANMGF010000089.1:0-2552 GCA_031374535.1 Polyangium sp. (in: bacteria) | reverse complement strand
TGCGGCCAGGCCTGGAAGACGGCGTGCACCTCGACGACGGCCACGTCGCCGTCCTCCTCGACGAACGACGCGCGTTTGATCTGCGCGCTCCGGATCTGACCGTGCCCGACGCGGATGAAGGTCGAGGCGTAGTCCTTGAGGCCGACCGGCGTCGCGAGCGAGAACTGGCCCGGTCCGACGGGGATGTCGCCGAGCACGGGGGCCTCTACGGTTTGCTCACGCGCCGTGGGGGAGAGACACGCCCACGCGTACCCTTGCCGGCCCATGGCCATCGATTTGAAGAAACCCTTCAGCGTCGCCTCGGGGCTCGCGGGTTTGTTGCGCGGCGGGATCGAGAGATCCACGAGGACGAGCGTCACGGCGAGGAGGGCGAAGATGACCGTGAAGGCGATCGACACGAAGAAGGCCGGCTCCCGCGACGAGATCTTGGGCAACGCGAAGAGCATGCCGACCAGCGCGGTCGCCGTGAGGCCGGCGAAGATCAGGGTGACGACGCGGAGCCTGCCGCCGGCCTCCGAGACATCCCGCGCGACCTTCGATGCGTCGTCGATGTGCTCGTTCAGCCGCGCGAGGGCCTCGGCGATCGCGCCTGACCGACCGCGCTTTTTTTTCTTCTTTTTCGTGGCGCGCCCGGGTTCGTCCGGCCCTGCCTCGGGCGGCGCGTAGGGGTTCAGTTCGTCGCTCATCGGCCGCCATCCTTTCACGAACCCTCGGATCGGGCGAGCCCTTCGCGCGCGTTCCCCTGGCCGCGCGGGTCGGGTAGCATGCGCCCCGATCGCCATGAACCAGATGCAGGACGACGAGAGGTTCTTCGTTTTCGAGTGGGACGCCGTCTTCGACGTCGACGATTACCTTCACTTTTACGAGGACACGCTGCGCACCGAGCGCACGGAGCACCAGGTCGACGTCCTCGTCGCGCACCTCCAGATGCGTCCCGGCATGCGGGTGCTCGATCTCGGCTGCGGCCACGGCCGTCACGCCCTCGAGCTCGCGCGGCGCGGCTTCGATGTCGTGGGGGTCGACCGCACCGAGGGGTTCCTCGATCTCGCCCGCAAGGAGGCCGAAGCGGCCGGGGTCGCGATCGAGTATCGCTCGAGCGATCTCCGCGCGATCGAGGAAGAAGGCTCGTTCGACCGTGTGATTTGTCTCTTCGACGTGTTTGGCCTGCACCACGACGAGGAGAACCACGACGTCTTGCGCCGCATCGCCCGCGCGCTCCGGCCGGGCGGACGGGTGTGCCTCGACGTGCGCAACCGCGACTGGATGGTGCGCGCCCTCTTGCCCGTCACGATCCTGCAGAAGGGGCCGGATCTCATGATCGACCGGCATATCTTCGATCCGATCTCGGGGCGACTCGTCGATTACCGCATCATGGTGCGAGACGGCCGTACCAAGGAGGCTCGTTTCTCCGTGCGTCTCTACCATTTCAGCGAGCTTCGTTCGTTGCTCGCGTCGGTGGGCCTCGTGGTGACGGAGGCGTTTGGCACGTGGGACGGGGATCCGATCGGTCTCGCCCACAACCGGATGGTCGTGTTCTGCGAGAAGGAGTGAGTCAGGGAGCGGCGTCGCAAGCCGGCACGAGGTTCGCGCCCCCGAAAAACTCGTCGGCGAGGAGCTTCATGGCCTCCGCGTTTTCCGCCGGACCACATTGAAAGGGCGGTAAGGGCAACGGTTTCCCCTCCAGCAGGAGGCGTTGTTCCCGGAAAAACCGCAACGCGAGCTCGGCTGCGTACTCGCGCACGCCGCCCTGGGGCAGGAACGCGTAGAGACGCCCGTTCATCGTGGTCTCCGTCGGCGCGTAGGGAAAAAGGCAACGCCGGTTGTCCTTGCAGCGCGCGACGACCCGCGCATGGAGGGGCCCGAGCGCGCGGGCGGACCACTCCTCGTGCCACGCGTCGTTCAAGTGGAAAATCTCGTGGAACAACGTGTCGCGCACGGCCTCCTCGGAGACGTTCACCGCGCCGAAGAGGTTGTATCCGACGTTCTGGTTCACGGCGAACGCGCTCGGGGCGCCGCCCTTCTCGGTGTAGAAAAACCGAAAATCGAGCGGTCGATCCTGCATCGCGACGGGTTTGCCCGTGTGGGCCCGGAGGCCCGCGAAGAACCGCGCGTAGTCGCGCATGGCCGAGACGATCCAGACGAGGTGATCGCGATTTTGCCCCACGGGCCGCGCCGGCCGGAGACGCACCTTCTGCCCGCGCCCGTCCTCCGTCGTCTCCTCGGGCAAGAGGCCCGCGAGCGAGCCCGTCTCGTCGTAAAGCGTGAGCGCGAGTTTTTTCGACGCGTCGTTGTCCGCGTACCGGAGCGAAAGCAAGCACCGCACGCGTTCGGTCTCCGCGAGGGTCTCCGGGCAAACCTCGCGAAGATCCGTGGTGCGCAGGTGTGTCGCCAGGAAAAGCACACGCTCGGCAGCCTCGGCCCGCGCGGAGCTTGGTTTCGGCTCGGGAACGGAAGCGGAAGCGGAAGCGCAAGCGGAAGCGGTAGCGGGCGCGGAATCAGCGGCAGGAGCGGGAGCGGGGCGCGGGTTAGTGGGCGGCGCGCCGCAGTTGGCG
>JANMGF010000082.1:0-1193 GCA_031374535.1 Polyangium sp. (in: bacteria) | reverse complement strand
CGAGCGGGCCCTCGATCTCGATCCAGTCGATGTGGAGGTTTCTGTCGAGGCCCGCCACGGGATCGTAAAAATCGTTCGTGAATTCAACCGAGACGACCTGCGAGCCCGCGTTTGCCGAAGCTTCCGCCTCGATGAGCACGGGATTGGCGCTGGTCGCGCTGACGTCGAAGCTGCCGGCGATGGCGCCGCCGACGAGGAGGTTCACCTGCACGGGGTCCGGGCCGGCCTGATCGCCCCAGACACGCGCGGCGATACGATACTTTCCGGTCGAGGGGAACTCGTGTGTGGCCGGCAATTCGCCGCCGCTCCACAGGTTCCAGTTCTCGCCGTTGGCGGCGCCGACCTGGCCTTCGAGCGTCTCCGCTTCCACGTGGGTCGTCGTGGAGGGCGACGGGAGGTCCATCGCTTCGCGGGCGAGGTCCTCGGCCGCGCGCGCGTAAAGTTCGGCCTGGAGCGGCGAGAGGGAGAGGACATCGGCGATGTTGTCGAATCCGTATCCGCGATCGTCGGCAGGGAAATCGTCCGCGGGCCGCAGCGTCGTGCCGAGGAGGTCGCGGATCGTATTGTTGTACTCGACCCGGTTCAGCCGGTGCATGGTGACGCGACCCGGATCCGTCGCGGTCGTCGTAGCGGCGTCGTCCGAGCACCCGAGCGCGCCCGAAGCGAGCGCCGTGACGAGGACGAGCGGGGGAATGGACCATCGGCGCCGTCTGCGGCGCGGCGCATCTGGCGCTGGAAAGGAACGAGGCATCGTTTTTCCTCCTGCGCCGGAAGGTACACCGATTCCACCTTCGCCGTCTTCCTGGAAATGAAAGAAATGGCGCGGAGGGAGGCGGAATCGCGTCTATTCGTAAAATTTTTCGACGAGGGTCGACTTCACGCGCGCCGTGGGGATCATTCGGGGCCGCGGACACACAGGGCGTAGAAGTAGGATTCAGCACTGCTGGTCCTCCACGTGGAGCCGCCTTGAGCCGTCACCTGAAAGGCTTTCGTCCCGAGCGGCGTCGGCGTGGACGACCAGAGATTGGGCGTGTTCGACGCGACGACGAAGCCGTCGAAGAAGGACGTTTCTCCCGTCCGGGTCTCGTCGACGACGGTCTGGAGCTCCTTGATGGTCGGCAGGCGCCAGTCGGTTTGTCCGGACCACTGGCTTTCTTCGCAAAACGCGAGCGCCTCTTGCCAGCTGAATCCGG
>JANMGF010000055.1:0-2759 GCA_031374535.1 Polyangium sp. (in: bacteria) | reverse complement strand
AATGCCGCGCGATCCATGAGGGTCGTCGCGACGTCATCGTCATCCATATCCGGTACGGCGCTCATCATACCTCCAGGGAGTCACCGACCCGAGGCGACGTCGAATCGTGGAGCGTGCGCGTGGAAAGGGGTGCCACGATTCGCAGTCGCCTGAGATTGGTGACAAACGACCACCAGGAGGGGGCGATGAAGAGGCGAGGTGCTTGCCCAGACGCACGCAACCCCATCGCCCCCTTCTGCGGGTCGTTTATGGCAAATCCCGCCCGAGGCCGAACACGGGGCCTTTTCGATTTACGAGGCCAGGAGGCCCCGCGTTCGGCTCGGGACGAGGAAGGGCGAGCGCCGCCCGAAAGCAGCAAGCCGTCCCCTCACCCACGCCCTTGACCGACGCCTAGATTTTGTTCGCCGATTTTTGGAGAAGGTGGGAGACGCTCCTACTCGGTAAACTCGAACGGCGCCAGGCAGCAGAACGTCACGGCATCCGCCGGGTCTTCCGAGGCCGCGCCCGTGGGTTCTCCCCCCGTCGAGAGGCATGCGCCGGGCACGTAGGCGAGGTCCGTGATGGCCTTGCTCCCGAGCGCGCGGCCGGGCGGGAAAACGTTGATGCACTGATCATCGAACGACGCCACCCCAACATTGTCCGCCTCGACCGCGCACGCGGCGTCGTCATAAAGCCGAAGCGAGGCGAGACACGCGCTCCCGACCGGACTTCCGCCGCACGCACATGCTGTGCAGCCGCGCGTGTCGATCGGCTGCTCCCCAAAGAGGTGGAACGGACCCAGGCGATAATCGTTGCCAGGGCACTTCGAGTGCTGGCCCTTGAGGGCGACACATTGAAGCCACGGGTAGGGCAGGTCGCGCATGCACCGCCACGTCGTGGGGTCGCACGTGCCGTCCATCTCCTTCGTTTCACAGGCGAGGCCCGTCCAGAGCCAATCGGTCGTCTTGGTGAACGTGGCTGGCGTCGAGACCGACGGGCACGCCTCGCTCGTCGGACCGGGGAGCGGCGACGACCACACCGACTGCGCGCAGGGTTCACCGCCGCACGGAGCACCGGCCGGCAGGGCGTTCGCGCTCGTGCATGAACCATCCCAGCCGGCCGGACCGTCAAATGGGAGCGCGGGGGCTCCGTTCTCCGCGCACGTGCCAGCGCGGACTTCGAGCGACGCGGGAAGTTTGGTGCACGAACCTTCTGAGGCCGGGCACGCGCACGGCTCGCATGCCGCGGGCGGCGCGTCGAGGTACGCGAAGCGTCGGTACTTCTCGAAGAACTCCACGTCTTCGCCGTTGCCGCCCAGCTTGCGCGCCTCCTCGCAGTTCGCGGGCGCGACCTCGCGGGGGCCGAGCCAGAGGAGCATCGGCGTGCGAGGCCAGTCCCCGGCGGACTCGCTGCTCGGCTCGGGGACGCAGCGGCCGGTGCAGGTAGCAGCCTGCGGCTTCGGTTCGGTCGCTTGGTCGCTCGCGTCGCTCGCGTCGGTGCCCGCGTCGAGTTCTTCCGGGCACACGCCACCCGGCTCCGGCCCGGTCGGATCACATTCGATACGAGCAGCAGAGTCCGGTGCAGAACATCCGAACGCCCCCACGACAACCACGACAATGAAAGTTCGCATGGTCAAAACTCCCAGGCGGCCCCGAGCTGCGCCCCGAGGAGGAGCGGCGGCTGGTCCGCGAGCTTGGTTTCTCCGACAAACACTTTCACGCCGGCCGGGAGGGCCAGCGCATCGACGCTCCCCTTCAGCGTGACTCTGGAGGTAACGTGTACCTCGGCCCCGAGACGACCACCTACGCCGGGCTTGACAAACGTGAAGGACGCGTCCTTGTAGCTAGTCGTGGATGGGCTGATGTGGATGACGCCCAGGTGGCCGAGGGCGCAGCCGAAGAACCAGCGGTAGTGTCCGCAGCCGCTCACGATGCCGCCCGCCGTCATCGCGGCGATGGGCTTGCCTCCCAACCCTGTCGTGAGCCACGCGGCCCGCCCCTCGAGCCCCAGCGACAGATACTCGTTTGGCCTCCAACGGCCCTCCACCACGACCCCCACCGCTGGCATCCACGACGCCACGCCGAACACGACGACGGGCCCTGCCCCAAGGGATCCGCGCGTCGCCTTCTCCCCGGGCTTCGTCGCCGGCGGCTGCTCGTACCCCCATGGATCCTCCTGTTTTGGGAGCTTCGCATCACCCGCGAGGACCATTCGATCGACCTTCGGCGGGTTCTTCGCGGGCTCGTACACCGCGGGCACGTCGGGCACGGGCAAGGGCTTCAAAATTACCGGAAGCTGCTTGTCGTCCCGCTTTTTCACGGTGAACTGGACGATCGCCTCTTCGTACCCGTCGAGCGTCGCGCGTAACTCGTGTTCGCCCGCGCGCATGAAGATCCAGAAAGACGAGCGGCCCATGCGGTTCTTCGGCTTCCCGTCGATCGTCACGCGCACGCCCGCATGCGAGAGGAGCACCTCGATCCAAGCGCCCGCATCGCGCGCCACCTCGTGCGCCTCGAAAAACCGTTTCCGCTCTGCCGGCGTTGCGTTCACCGCGAGCTGGATGGCGTCGAGCAGATGGTCGGTCGCCTGCTCGGGCTTTCCGAGCTGCACGAGGAGGACGCCGAGTCGTCCGGCAATGAGCGGATCCGCGCGGAGTTTCAGCGCTTGCCGGTAGGCCGCGACGGCCGCGCGGGGACGGCCCGCGGTGGCCTCGCGATCTCCCAGCGCTGCGAACGCCTGGGATCGCTGCTCGTCCGTGATCTCGTCGGCCTCGTCGGCCT
>JANMGF010000037.1:0-6270 GCA_031374535.1 Polyangium sp. (in: bacteria) | reverse complement strand
CGGACGATCTTCTCGGCGTTGGACGAGGTGCAGATGTAGTCGCTCTCGGCCTTCACCTCGGCCGTGCAGTTGATGTAGGTGATCGAGACGGCGTCGGGGTACTTGGCGCGCCACGCGCGGAAACGATCGGCCGGGCAACCGTCGGCGAGCGAGCATCCGGCCTCGAGGTCGGGCACGAGGACGATGCGATCGGGGTTCAGGATCTTCGCGGTCTCGGCCATGAAGTGCACGCCGGCGAAGAGGATGACGTCCGCGGTGGTCTTCTTCGCCTGCTGAGCGAGCTGGAGCGAGTCACCGAGGAAGTCGGCGAGATCCTGGATGTCGCCCTCCTGGTAGTAATGGGCGAGGAGCACGGCGTTGCGCTCGCGCTTGAGCCGAACGATCTCCGCCTCGAGATCCAGCGCCGGGTCGATCTTGCCTCGAGCGATTTCGGTCATCGTGACGCTCAACGTAGGGGCTCCGCGGCCTTCGTACCAGGGGTCTCGTGGTGCGAAGCGGCCGCCGAACGCGAAAGGTCGGCGAGGGCGTCGCGGAGGCGCGTGACGGGCTCGGCGCCGAGCGAGGCAAGGTCCTCTGCGGGGCCAAACGTGACGCGCACGTCGACGTCGCGGAAGCCCGGGAACGTGAGCTGGAGGAGGGGCACGAAGGCGTCGGTCAGGCCGGCGCGTCCCGCGAGAGCGCCTGCGACGGCGCGTGCACGCAAGGAGACGACGCCCGAGACGATCGCAGGCACGACGACGAGGTCGGGGCGAACGCGGGAGGCGAGGGCGAGGAGCAAGTCGAGGCCGGGCATCCATGGATGGAGCGCTTCTTCTTTGCGTTCGCGCGCGAGGAGGCGCGGATCGGGCTCGATGCGGCCGGCGGGAAAATGCAGGAGCGTGCCTCCGCGGGCGAGGTGACGCGCGGCGATGCGGAGCGAAAGGCCAGCACGTGCGCCGGGCTTCGCTGCGAGGAGGTGCCTGGAGACATGGGGCAAGGCGAGGAGCAGATCACGCTCGGCAGCGATCACGGCGAGGTCGTCCCGGCCGATGGCGGAGAAAAGCGCGAGGGCGTCGTAGAGGCCGGGGTGGTTGGAAACGACGAGCAAAGGGCCACGTTCGGGGAGGGCCGCGCGCCGCGCTTCGACGTCGTGAGGGCCGCCCGCGTCGTCGGTGAGCCTCGCGCGTACGCCGTACCGATCGAGCATGCAGAGCGAGGCGCGGCGGAGGGATCCGAGGCGCGCGAGATCGTCGTCGAAGGCCGCGAGGCTCCGCGCGAGCGCAAGGGCCGCTGGGTGGAACGTGATTTCCGCGGCGCGGCGCGCGAGTGGTCCCCGGTTGCCGGCGACGTGCGAGGCCATCTCGCTGCGGGCGATGTGGAGGATCTTGGTGACGTCGGCGGAGGGTTTTGCGTTCACGGTTGGTTCTTCACCTGGACAAACCCGCGGCGCGGAGCTCGTGTTCGAGATCCTCGATGCGGTCCTGACCCCAGTACACTTCGCCGCGAAACACGAAGGTGGGCACGCCCCAGTGGCCGATCGCTTCGAGGCGCGCGGTCGACGCTTCGACGCGTTGTCGATACGAGGGATCGGCCATCGCCGCGACACAGGCGTCCCAGCGAAGGCCCGCTTCCTCGCAGAGCGGGCGGAGCGCGTCGTCGTGGATCACGCGCGCTCCCTCCGACCAGATCGCGCGCATGACACGCAGCACGAAGGGCGCGAGCAGGCCGACCTCGGCTGCGTGCTCGGCGATGGTGAGGCAACGCCAGACGCCTTCGCCGAGCGGGTCGAAGATGTTCCCGAAGGGCAAACCCAGGCGGCGCGCCTCGCGGGTCGCGTCACGCATGATGTAGAGCTGTTTGGCGAGAGGGAGCGGCTGTCCACGCATGGCCATGGGCCTTACGCCGCGCCACACGAGATCGATGGCGTAACGCTCTGCGAGCGCGAACGCGCGTGGGCCCGCGAGGTACGAGTACGGCGAGCGGAAGGAGAAAAAGAGCTCGACGGATCGGTCCATCAAAAACCGTCCTTCGCGAGGCGCTCGTCGATCTGCGCGAGGCGCTCGTGGGCGAGGTACCACGCGCCCTCGACCCAGCACGCGGGCGACTCCCAGTGACCACGTTCCACGAGGCGCGCGTGATTCTTCGCGAGCGTACGATCGAGCTCGGTGTCCTGCCGGTAGGTGCTCGGCGGATCGACGCCGGCCACGCGTCGGAAGAGGGTCTTCATGTGGCTCGGCTCGGGGAGGCGTTCGCCGAACCAGACGGCTTCGAGCGCGGCTTGTGCGAAGTCGAGCTGGCGTTTGTCGCCGCGGAGGGCCTCGGTCCAGCGCGCGAGGTAGGCCATCGACGCAGCCGAAACAGGCTCCGTCCGCTGAAGCACGCGCCCGGTGCGACGCGCGAGTCTTCGTGCGTCGACGAGAGCGTACGACGCGCGCCGCAGCGCTGCGGGATCGCCCGTGATGCCGCGGGAGACCAGCGGGAACAGGGAAAAATCGACGAAACGCCGGCCGAGCACCTCACGAAGCGGCCCGAGGGCCACCGCCGCATACGGGTCGTCGAAGGCGAGATAAAGCTCCACGCGTGCAGGCCGGCCGAGCGCATGGCGCAAACGCACCCGGAGCGCGTGTCCCAGGGCCGCGTCCTCGGCCGCGACCACGGCGCGCATCAAAACGCCTCGCTTGATTTGCTCGAGAGGTTTCAAAGACGTACCTCCATGACGAGTCGGGGATCGAGAAGTCCGGATAGACGTGCGCGCCGAAGACGTCTTTCTCGACGTCGAAGACGGCCGGCATATCGAGGACGCGAGGAGGACGGACGCTCGTCATTCTCATTCAGCGCTCCCATCCGCCGAGGACCCGCTTCACGCACGGGCGCGCCGCGCGCATGCAGGCCCCCGAGGGTCCTCTGCACGCCCCCCCTCCGTCAAGGCAAGCCTTCCCCCGCGGATGCATCCCACCGCGCCCCGGCGGCACGTCCTCCACGTGTGACGGCACACGTCAACCCCTCGAAGGCACGCTCGCCCCGCCCCAAGGCACGCTCTCCACGTGTGACGGCACACGTCAACCCCTCGAAGGCACGCCCTCCTCAGCAGAATGCAGCGCCCCGACGTGAGAATGCACACAGTCGTTCCGCCAAGGCAGACGTTTCCGTTACGAAGGCACGATTCCGACACGTGAATGCAGGCGTCGCTCCGTCGAACGCTCCGCTCGCGACACCATTGCAACCCAAACCGCGCATCTGGCGCAGGTAGGACACGAACATGACCCTCGATCTCACGACGATCTCCCCCAAGGGCCGCGACCGTTACCTCCGCATCGGCCGCACGTTCGGATCCGGCGATACGCTCAAGCAAGCGAACAAGACCCTCAACGCCCTCGATTCTCACGCCTCGGTCCTCCAGGACGGCGGGTTCGCCTCCGGCGACGCGGTGCTGCTCGAAGCTGCACGCAATGCATTGATCGACGCAGGCGTGGGGCGCGACGGGGCCGCGGGAAAAAAGCGGTCGACGAGCCGGGCTTATCTCGCCGCGACCACGGAAGCAAAGGCCGCACGCGCACGCGCGCAATCCGTCCTCACGGCCGTCCACCGCGTGCTGGAGGATGCCGGGAGCGAGGACGCGGCGCGCGTGGTGGAGACGGCGCTCGATCGCACGAGCGTGTTGCCCGACGACGCGGAGAAGCTCGCGACGCAGCTCGATGCGCTGCGGACGACCCTCGGCAGCGCGGCCGTGGTCGAGGTCGCGAAGAATCGCGGGGGGCCGACGGCGGTGTCATCGCTCGCCTCGGCCGCCGCCTCGCTGCGCGCAGCCGCGGAGGATCGCGAGGCGACGGGCACGCAGCTCTCCACCGAGCAGATGGATGTGATCGACGGGATCATCGTGACCCTGTGCCGCTCGGCGAGAAATGCCGCGCGGGTGGCGGCGATTTCACAATCGCAGCCGGCGATCCTCAAGGCATTCGCGCTCACCCACATCACCCCGACGAGCCGCGCCGCCGAGGACGACGACGGCGCTCCAGCCGACGCCGGCGTTGACGAATCCCCCGCCACGGCCTGACGCCCCCCCCGACCCGGCCCGCCTTTCATTTCCTCCCGATCCGCCAGCGCAAGAACGAGAAGATGTCCGCGAGCTCCTCCTCGCGCTGCGTCTTCGTCGACCCCATCCCGTGCCCCGATCCATCATCGACACCCCTCGGTCCTGCTCACGACGGGCATCACGGACCCGCGCGTCTCGCCCTGGCAGATAAGGATGGAAAGGGGAACGAGCGTGCCGTCCGCGCTTTTCGCCTTCGTCTCCGTGGCGACGATGTCCTTGAAGACGACGGGCGAGGGAGGAAGGAGGGGCGTCGGCTCGACCGATTTCTTGGCGGGGTCGAAGACGAACATGCGCGGCGCGGCGGTCCAGGCGTCGAGGCGGACGAGGGCGCGCGCGTCCACGCCGATCGCGCGGCCCCCGATCAGCCGAGGACCCGCTTCAAAGCGCCATACGAGATGACGTCGCCGATGCTCTCGACGAATCGGATGTTCTCGGGAACGCCGCTGGCCAGGGAGCCGCGGAGGACGATCGGCTCGAGGTCGAGGTCTTCTGCGCCTCGAACCGTGGAAAGGACGCAATACTCGGCGCAAAACCCGGTGACGATGACGGTATCCACGCCGAGATCTCGCAAATGGCTGGCGAGGGGCGTCTTGTGGAAGGAATTTCCGTAGAGCTTGTGAATGTGGACGTCGGTGGGGAGGATCTTCAGCGACTCCGGCAGGTCGAAGCCCTCCTCGCCCGGGACGAGTTTGTCCTCTTGATCCACTTGCTGGACGCAAAAGACAGGCAGGTTCTTTTCGCGAAACAGGGCGATCGTCGCGTTGATGTACTCGATCGCGCTCTCGAGCGATCGCGCTGTCGTCGGGCTTTGCTCGAAGAAACGCTTCTGAACGTCGATGACCAGCAATGCCGGCTTCATGGGAGCTCCTCGCGCGAGGCCCTCGGGCGTGCCCGCTCACGCGCGAAGGTACAGGACGAGGCGAGAGGGCGTCTACATCACGAATCCTGAGGGCCAGCAAGCATGTGCCCTTGACGATCCTGGTCGATCGAGCCCAAGTAGCTGGCTCGCGTGGCTGCCCGACGCCGCGCCCCGCCCCCGCATGGCCGAAGATAAGCCCAAGGACAAGCCGCCGACCTCCCGGCTCGGCCGGATCGCGCGACTCGCGAGCCTCGCGCCGCGCTCTCTGCCCTTCGCGCTCGAAGGCGCGAAACGCGCGTTCTCCCGCGGACCCCGCAGCGAGGACGACGAGGCAGCCGCGAAAGAACGCATGGCCGTCGAGGTAAAAAAGACCGCGGAAGCCATGATGAAGACGCTCGGCGAGATGAAGGGCCTGCCCCTGAAGCTCGGCCAGATGGCGAGTTACATCGATGGTCTCGCGCCTCCAGGCCACGAGGACAAGTTCCAGGCCGCGCTGAAGAAGCTACAGGACAAGGCGCCGCCGCTCTCGGCCGAATCCGCGGCGCAGATGGTCAAGAGCGAGCTCGGCGCCCCCCCCGAAGAGGTCTTCGCCACGTGGGAGCGCGAGCCGTTCGCCGCGGCGAGCATCGGTCAGGTCCACCGCGCCGTCACGAAGGCCGGCGCGCGCGTGGCCGTGAAGGTGCAATACCCCGGGATCGACAAGGCGATCGAGAACGACCTGAAGAGCATCTCGCTGCTCGAGACGATGATGTCGCCGGTGTCGCGCAAGTTCAACGCGAAGCAGACGCTCGACGAGATCAAACGCGTCTTCCTCGACGAGCTCGACTACGGGCGCGAGGCCGAGATGGCCGACGTCTTCCGGCGCATGAACGCAGGTGATCCGGAGGTGCTGATCCCCGAGGTGCATCACTCGCTCACGACGAGGCGCGTGCTCACCACGGACTTCGCCGACGGCGCGAGTTACGCGGACTTCTGCAAGGAAGGCAGCCAGGAAGCACGCAACCGCGCCGGGGAGACGATCTGGCGCTTCACGTTCCGATCGATGCTGCGCCACGGCGTGCTTTACGCCGATCCACACCCGGGCAACTACCGCTTCCTGCCCAACGGACGCGTCTGGTTCCTCGATTTCGGCTGCGTGAAGATGCTGCCGCCCGATCTCATCGACGGCATGAAACGGTACATGCGCGCGGCGCTCGACGGCGACTGGAAAGAGTTCGACCGGGCGTGCGTGGAGGTGCTCGGCTACGACCCGAACGACGAGAGCTGGGACCTCTACCGGAGCTACACGATGGAGCTCATGATGCCGATCTACACGAAGGAGCTGTGGGTGTGCTCGCGC
>JANMGF010000031.1:0-1835 GCA_031374535.1 Polyangium sp. (in: bacteria) | reverse complement strand
GGAGGTCGGTCGTGCATGGAAGGGATCCGCAATTCCGCACGGACTGTTCAGCCCGGGACGTACTTCACCACCACGACGCGACGAATGCAAGGGAGAATCAATCCCCGGGCTGGCCCTTCTCGATCAATTCCCCGGCGCCGTCCCGACCGACGCGGGGCTCACGGACCACTGGAAGGCGTCGAGCAGGACCGTCGAGTCCCAGGCCTGGTCGCCGGTATCCCAGGTCATGAATTCGATGGTCATCGTCTCGCCGGGGACGACCGGTGATGTCGTGGTCAACCACACCGTGCCGCCGCCGTCGTTGAGCACGCCGTTCCCACCCATCCCCGTGCCGATGAGCTCGTTCGTGCCCGCGGAGCAGCCGCTGCACACGTCGAAGAACGCGTTGTTGACGCTGACGGGGTTCCCGAAGTTGTCGAACGAGATGTTCCTGTCGGCCGGGATGCCCGGGACGCCCGAGGTGAGCAATGCGAGGTAGAAGTCGTTGTATTGCGTGCAGAGCCACTCGGGCCATTCCGACGAGTAGAACTTGAACTTGTACGTGAACGATTGCGCGTTCGTCGGGACGCGGATCTGGACCCGCAGGTTGGCGGAGTCGTTCGCGTCGTTCGCCGTGGTGCAACCCGGGCTCGTCTCGAGCACCCCGCCGTTCGCCGCGAGATACACCGACGGCGGATTGCCGAAGCTGCCCACGTTCCAGCCCGGCTCCGGGTAGATGAAGCCCGCGTCGTTCATGTCGCGCGCCGTGCCCGACGAGAGCGCGGCCATCGTCGCGCCCTTGCGAGGCGTCACGTTCGTCCCGAAGTTCGCGAGCACGCCCACCTGGAGATCGAGCGGCGCCGCGGAGACCCCGTCGGCCGCGAGGAGCTGGCTCGAGATGACGCCCCACCTCTTCGTCGGCTTGGGCGGGTTCGCCGTCGTCGTCTGGCAGAGATCCATCGCCTGCACGAGTTTGGCCGCGGTCGTCGGCGTCTGCAGCGCGGGCGGCGTGCAATCGGCCACGGGCACGGTGTCGCTCGTCGCCGCGTTGCAATCGTCGTTCACCGCGTTGCCCACGACCTCGAAGGCGCCCGGGTTCACGAGCCCGGGCGAGCCGCTGCAGGCGCCGGGCGCATCGCAGCAATCGCCGTCGCAGACGCCCCACCCGTCGGCGTCCTGGTCGACATTTTCGTCGACCGTGCCATTGCAGTTGTCGTCGAGCCCGTTCGCGCAGAGGTCCGCCCCCGCGGGCTCTTGGTTCTGCACGCAGGAGAGCGCGTAGTTCACGCACGTCACCGTGCCGGGCCCGCAGATGCCTGGCTTGCCCGAGCTACAGGCCGCGCCGCCGCCCGGGTTGCCCTCGTCGATCTGGCCGTCGCAGTCGTTGTCCAGGCCGTCACAGATCTCGGTCGCCGGGAAGTATTGCTGTGCGCATACGTTCGCGCCGTTCGTGCATTGCGTCTTGCCAGCGTTGCAGATGCCGAGCAGGCCGGGGATCGTACAGTTCAGGTTGCCGCCGGGGTTCCCCTCGTCGGTCAGCCCGTCGCAATCGTTGTCATTGGCGTCACACGTCTCGCTGCTCGATTGCACGGTCTGGTTGCAGGCGACCGCGCCATTCGTGCAGGACGTCGTCCCCGCGGCGCAGACGCCCAGCTTGCCCGTGGAGCACGCCGCGCCGCCGCCGGGGTTGTCCTCGTCGTACTGGCCGTCGCAATCGTTGTCCTGGTTGTCACACGTCTCGGGGACGGGCTGCACGGCCTGGTTGCAGACGAGCGCGCCATTCGTGCAGGTGAGCATCCCCGCGCCGCACGCCCCGGGCTGGCCCGTCGAGCAGGGGCCGCCGCCGGGGTTGCCCT
>JANMGF010000007.1:0-2922 GCA_031374535.1 Polyangium sp. (in: bacteria) | reverse complement strand
CGCTCCGTTCGTCGGAGCAGAACCCCCACGCATCGCTCGCATCGAGTGACGCGGGCGGCGGGATTGAAGGCGATTTGGCGCGGCCCGCAACGGGCCGTCGCGCGGACGGGTGACGGGTTTGTCGATACTGGAGCGAGGTGGCATGAGCAAAGTTCGGGTGTACGAGGTCGCTAAACAGCTCAACATGGATCAGAAGACGCTGGTCGCGCTCTTCCAGTCCATGGGTATCGGCGACGTGCGCAACCACATGAGCGCGGTCGAGAGCGACGTGGTGGAGCGCGTGAAGCGCCATCTGGAGCGGCAAAAGGCGCCCGAGGTGGTCGAGGAACGGATCCGTCCGACGGTCGTGAAGCGGCGCGCTCGAGGCTCCGAGGGGGAACCCTCCGGTCCCGAGCACCACGCACCCCGCGCCCCCGCTCCATCCAGCCACAAGCCCATTCCGCCCGCCCGCGAGACCGCTCCATCCGCTGCTTCCGCCGCGACGAGCCCGACGTCGACGACGGCGGTGTCCGCGCCGAAGGCCGCTCCAGCCCCGGCGCCGGTCGTCGAAGCGGCGGCAAAGCCTGCTCCCGCGCCCGCGTCCGCTCTCGAGAAGCCCGCAGCGACGCAGACGGCGCCCGCCCAGCCGGTGGAACGTGAACGCGAAGAGGTTCGCGAGGTTGCTCCGCCCGCGCCGCCCGCCGTTTCGGCCCCCGTCGCGGCAGCGGAGCCCGCCGCGAGCGTGAAGCCCGCAGCGGAGAAGGCCCCGGAAGGGTCCGCGCCGAAGCCCGTGGAGGCCGCCGCGCCCCCGCCCGCCGAGGCGACGAAGCATGCCCCTGCGCCCGCGCCTGCGGTCGCCGAGGCCCCGAAGGCCGCTCCGGCCCCGGTCGAGGCCGCGCCCGCCCTCAAGGCGGCCGAGGCCGCGCCAGCCCCCAAGGCCGCGGCAGCAGAGCCGTCCACGACCAAGGTCGAGGAGCCCACGAAGCAGGCCGCAGCGCCCGTCGAGGCCACGAAGGCCACGCCGGCGCCCGCGCCCGTGGTGTTTTCGCAGACGCCTCCTCCGAAGCCGGGTGCGCCTGCGCAGGCGTCCGCGTCCCGGGCCGCGGGGGCCGAGCAGCCCAAGCGGTCCGAGGGGCAGCCTTCGCGGCCCGCGTCTTCCGAGGGGCAGAGGCCGGGTGGTTCCGCGCAGCAGGGTCCCAGGGCCGGCGCGCAGTCGTCCGGGCCTCCCAAGCACTCGACGCCGCGTCCGGGCACGACGCGGTCGCCCGCGGGCCCGGGTCGCACGCCGCCGCCGAGCGCGTCGCCGCAGGCTCGCACGGGCCCTGCGTCGTCGGTTCCGCCGCCGCGCAGGCCTTCGGATACGCCGTCGTCGGTCCCGCCGCGTCCGTCGTCCCCGCCGAAGACGGGCATCGACGTGTGGCAGGGTCGGCCCGGTGTCCCGATGCCGGCTGCCCAGCGCACGAGCACGCCGCGCCGCACGACGTACGATCCGCGTGCCCAGCCGGTGCAGACGCGCCCTGGCACGACCTTCGGTCCGACGGGTGGCCGCCCGATGATGCAGGGTGGACCGCGCAGTGGTCCGCAGCGCCCTGGCATGGGCGGGTTCCGCGGTCGACCGGGTGGGCCGCCGATGATGCAGCGGCGCGGGCCGGCGATGGTCTCCACGCAGGAGATGGCCTCCCACAAGAAGGTCGTCAAGATCGAGGAGCAGGTCAGCCTTCAGCAGCTCGCCGCGAAGATGAGCGTGAAGTCGACCGACGTCCTCCTGAAGCTCCTCAGCATGGGGATGGCGGGCGTCAACATCAACTCGACGCTCGACGCCGACACCGCGAAGATCATCGCGAACGAGTTCGGCTGGAACGTCGAGGATGTCGCGGTCAGCGAGACCCAGACGCTCGAGGACGCGATGCGCGTCGAGTCCGAAGCCGACATGGACTTCGAGATGCGTCCGCCGATCGTCACGGTCATGGGACACGTCGATCACGGCAAGACGTCGCTCCTCGACCGGATCCGCAAGGCGACCGTGGCGGAGGGCGAGGCGGGCGGCATCACGCAGCACATCGGCGCTTACCGCGTCGAGACGCCGCGCGGGACGATCGCGTTCCTCGACACGCCCGGCCACGAGGCGTTCACGGCGATGCGCGCCCGCGGCGCTTCGTTGACGGACATCGTCGTGCTCGTGGTCGCGGCCGACGACGGCGTCATGCCGCAGACGAGGGAGGCGATCTCGCACGCGCAGGCGGCGAAGGTGCCGATCATCGTCGCGGTGAACAAGATCGACAAGCCGGGCTCGGATCCGGACAAGATCAAGCGCGATCTCGCGAACCTCGGTCTTCAGCCCGAGGAGTGGGGTGGCACGACCATGTTCGTGCACGTCTCGGCGAAGGCCGGGACGAACATCGACCAGCTCCTCGAGTCGATCATCCTGCAGAGCGAGATCCTCGAGCTCAAGGCGTACGCGAAGCGCCGTGCGAGCGGCACGGTCATCGAGGCGTTGCTCGATCGGGGTCGTGGCCCCGTCGCGCGCGTCATGATCCAGGACGGAACCATGCGCACGGGCGACATCATCATCGCCGGCAGCGTGTGGGGTAAGGTCCGGGCGATGACGGACGAGCTTGGCCGCTCGGTCGCGTTCGCGGGTCCCGCGACGCCGGTCGAGGTGCTCGGTTTGAACGAGGTGCCGAGCGCGGGTGATCCGGTGCACTCGGTCAAGGACGCGAAGACGGCGGAGGAGATCGCGGAGACGCGTCGCAAGAAGGCGTCGAAGTCGCTCATCCCGCAGGACTCGCGTGTCTCGCTCGAGGCGCTCACGTCGCGGCTCGCCGAGAGCGATCAGCTCGAGCTCAAGCTGATCGTGAAGGGCGACGTGCAGGGGTCGGTCGAGGCCATCTGCCACGCGCTCTCCAAGCTCTCGACGCAGAAGGTCAAGGTCACCATCGTCCA
>JANMGF010001637.1:0-2299 GCA_031374535.1 Polyangium sp. (in: bacteria) | reverse complement strand
CCGTGGTGGGCAATTACACCGAGGATCTCGGCGTGATTCGCGTGCTCAGCGGCAAGGATTGTGGGCTCGAGGCGAACCTCGGCGGCACGGATCTGGACGGGGATGGCGTAGCCGATTACGTCGTCTCGTCGGCGACGCTCGCCGCGGGGGATCTCGACGGCGACGGCGTGGCCGAGATCGTGGCGTACGGGGCGGACGGCTCGACGCTCGCATTCACGAAGAAGGCCGGGACCTGGGGATTGCTCTGGAAATCGCCTTATGTGGCCGGGATCGTAGGAGGTCCCTGCAACCCCGTGAATAACCGATGCCCCGCGGGCTGGGCCGGGCCTTCCCTTCACGACATCGACGACGACGGCAAACCCGAGATCCTGCGGGAAGGCGCGGTCTTGCGATCCGACGGCTCGCTCGCGGCGGGCGCTCCGCCGAACTACCAGAGCTACTCGGCGGGGCTTTTTTCCGTGGTGGCGAACCTCGATCAAGATCCGAACATCGAGTTCACGAACGGGATGTTCGTCTGGGAATGGGCGGGCGGCGCGTGGGTGCAGGAGCCTGGCTTCCCGGGCGCGAATGCGTCGGCGCCGGGGCACGTGGCCATCGCTGATTTCGGCGCGTACGGGGCCGGCGTGCCCGCGCAAAACCCCGAGATCGTGGTCGTGCGGAGCAGCCTGGTGATGATTTACGCGATCGACGGCACGCTCGTGCAGCCGCCCGTGGCCGTCCCCGGGGCGGGGGGGGGTGGTCCTCCCACGGTGAGTGATTTCGACGGGGATGGTTTGCCCGAGGTGGCCGTCGCCGGGCAGGCCTTTTATACGATCTACGACCTCGACTGCGGCCCGTCCCCGAGGCCGGGTGGGCAATGTAACCTCGGCACGTGTGATTTCGTGGGTGGCACGTGCCCGGCGGGTGGCCACGTCCTCTGGTCGAAATCGACGCAGGACATCTCCTCGAACGTCACCGGATCGAGCGTCTTCGATTTCGAGGCCGACGGTTCGAGCGAGGTCGTCTACGGCGACGAGTGTTTCGTGCGCGTGTACGACGGCGACACGGGCGACGTGCTCTTCAGCCAGTATCGTTCGTCGTGTACGTGGTACGAAAACCCGCTCATCGCGGACGTCGACGGCAATTTCCGCGCGGACCTCGTCACGCCGTCGAACAAGGCGTGTTCCCCCGACGGGACGGGGCTCCCTTGCCAGACGCTCGACGCGAACGGCGTGGATCCGCAGTTCCCGGGCGTCCGGTGCGAGAAGGCGGCCGATTGTATCTCGGGGATATGTGACGCCGGGCTCTGCCGCTGCACCGAGACGAAACAATGCTGCGGGGCGCAGGACGACGCCGCGTGTATCGAGGAGGGGGTGAAGTGCGCGCCGCCGCCCGCGGGCACGCCGGGCACGGGCAATACCTGCCGCGCCGGCCATCCGCACGGCGTCTCCGGGATCCGCGTGTATTCGGACGCCAATGACAAGTGGGTCCGCTCGCGGACCATCTGGAACCAGCATCCATACGCCGTCACGCACGTCAACGAGGACGGGACCATTCCCAAGACGAGCGCCTGGACCAACAACTGGAGTGATCCGAAGCTCAACAACTTCCGACAAAACGTCCCCGGAAACACGAATGGCGCGGCCACGGGAGATCCGACGGCGGGCGCGAGCACGCAGTTCGCGTGCAGCGGCCAGGGCGCGTCGATCGGCGGGCCAATCTGCAACCGCGGCGCCGATCCCGTCGGCGCGGGGCTGTCGGTGGGCTTTTACGTGGGGCAAAACAAGGTCTGCGAGGCAAAGACCAGCGAGGTCCTGCCGCCCGGAGAATGCCGGTTCGTGAGCTGCACATGGGACAACCCGCCGCAGCTCGAGTCGCAGAAGGTAGACGTGACCATCATCCCGAACGATGACGGCGCATATGCCGAATGCAAACCAGGGAACAACCTGGGGACGATCGTCGGCGTGTATTGCAAGCCGCCGGCTTGAGCCGAGCGGTGAGCAGGGGTCTCATCGTGACGGCGTTTCGCTGGGGCGTTGCCCCAGGCCCCACCAGGGGCTGTCCGCCCCTGGACCCGGACCAGCGCAGGCGCTGGACCTTGGGCGATGAACTGCGCTCCGCGCAGTTAATACAAAAGCCGGTGGCAAGACCGGCGGGCGACTCCGCCCAAGGCCAATAACGCCGGCCGGATTGTTCGGCTGGCAACGCGGCTGCTTCGTCGGCCTGTTTGAAAAACTGCGCCCCGCGCAGTTTTTCAACCCTTGGTCCAGGGCCTGCCCTGGTCCGGGGTCGAGGGGGCGGACAGCCCCCCGCGGGGTCC
>JANMGF010001630.1:0-6488 GCA_031374535.1 Polyangium sp. (in: bacteria) | reverse complement strand
CAACAGCCCCGCCGACGGCGTGTTCGCGATCTCGTCACGTCCGCTGCGTCGAAGCCTGCATCGCGCGATGGAGTGGCCGGGGTACAGCCAGTATCCCGAAGGCGCGGATGAGAACTTCCAGCTCGCGATCGGGTTCGCCTTGAAGGACGCGGAGCCAGGCTTCCGCGGGCTCGATTTTCTGGGAAGGCTCTCGTGGGAGGCGTCGTACGGCGCGTGCACGCCGCTCAGCGCGAACGACTTCATCGCGAAGATCGTGACGAGGGCGCAGCAGACGCCGGGCTCGACGGTGGGCGACGCGGTGATCGCGCTGAAGGATCGGCTCGTGGGGGAGCCGTGGGTCGAGCCCGTGGCCGAAAAGCCAGAGGTCGAGGCGCTCGTCGGGACGAACCTCGAGGACACGAACCTCGCGGGCCTCGATGCGCGGCTGCGTTCGCTCTGTGGTGTGCTCGTCGCGACCCCGCAGTTCATGCTCGGCGGCGTCGTGCCCAAGGACACGACCGACGTGCCGAAGCTGACGCCGCCGGAGATCTCGTACGAGGGTACGTGCAGCTACGTCGCGTCCATCGCGGGGCAGATCGGAGCGCCGTACACGATCACCTGCGGTCCAGGTACGATCACGGCGAAGAAGCCGTGACGGAAGGGACGAGCAGGATGGGTTTGTCGAGGGCGGCCATGGTCGTGACGATCGGGGGTCTCTCGATCGTCGCGGTCGTCGCGGCCGGTTGCGGGGGTGAGCAAGACGTGAAGCTCACCGGCGGCGAAGGCGGCGCCGGGGTGGGCGGCAACGGCGGCGCGGCGGGCGCTGGCGGCGAGGCCGGCAGCGGCGGCGCGGGTGGCGGGGATCCGGCGGAGGCGATCTATCCGGACATCGCGTCGCTGCACGCGCTCGGCGTCGCGCAGACGTGTTCGTTGAACCAGGGCGTGTGCCATTCGTCGCGGCAGTACCCGGAGCTCGGCGCGGTGAAGGACATGCTCGCGCTCGTGAACGCGCCCTGCCAGATCGCAGCGGCCGAGCCGAGCCTCGTGCCCGATGCGTGCGAGCGGCCCGGCGATGTGCTCGTGCTCGGCGGGCAAGATCGAGAGATCCTTCAGGTCGTCATCGCCGCGAACGCGTCCTTCCCGCCGGCGAGCGTGGAGCTACGCCTCGCGTCGGCGCCTGCGTCCCTCGATCCGAACGGCGCGCGGATCCGCAGGCTCGACGGCGCGGGCGCGGAGGTGCTGAGTGTTCCGCTCGACGGCGCGACGTTCACCGCGGGGGCCTCCGCGACGACCGTGGTCGTGAACCTCGTCGCCGCGCCTCCCTCGCTGAAGGGTTTCCTCGACGTACGCGTGACCGATCTCGATCGCGTGCGTGTCGGCGACGCGAACGGCAACGGGACCGCGCATCCCTCGCCCGCGCCGTGGTCGCTCGTCGCGCCGGGCGATCCCGGGCGGAGTTACCTCTACAAGCGGCTCCTGTCCGACGCGCTCGGCCCGCGGATGCCGCTGATCCAGCGCACGTGGACCGCACTCGCGACACGCGCGACGTGGTGCTGGATCCAGGGGATGAGCGCGGACGCGAAGCCCGGGGAGCTCTCGAGCCACGACCCGATCGACTACGCGAATTGCACGACCGATCCGGACGCGCCCGAGTAGGGCCGCGAAGGGCGCAAGTCGAACGAGCGGGAGCGCTGGAAACCGGCGCGCTCTTTGGTTTACCTTGCACGAATGGAGGTCGTCTCGCTTTCTCCGTTACCGGTCGCCTCGCTGCTCTGGCAGCATCGCCCCGGCGGCTGGGCGCTCACCTTCGTCGCCAAGGCCACCTGCCAGCTCCAGCCCGTCCAATCGCCCCTCGCGGCGGACCAGGAGCCCGTCAACGAGGACGACAATTACTGGGACGACGACGACGGCCGTAGCCTCTACGCGGCGAGCGACCTCGCCCCCGTCAAACCTCGCGCCGACGTCGTCCTCGTCGGATCGGCCTATGCGCCTGCGGGACAGACCGTTCGTTCGCTTTTTGCCCGCCTCATCGTCGGCGAAATCGACAAATCGGTCGAGGTTTGTCAGGACCGCTCCTTCGCCGCCGACGGCAAGCTCGTCGAGGGCCAGCGATTCGCGCGCATGTCCCTCGCCTACGAGCGCGCCGGGGGCGGACCCGACACCTCGAATCCGGTCGGCGTGCGCCACGACGTGCGCGACGCTTATGGCCGGATCAAGCTCCCGAATCTCCAGCCCCCCGGCCTCTCGGTCGTCGCGCCAGGGACGGTCATTCCGCCGATAGGTTTCGGTCCCATTCCGCCCACCTGGCCGCTCCGCAGGGGAAAGCTCGGGCGCCATTCCGGGAGTTATTCTCCGCATTCGCTTCGCGCGACGCCTTTGCCCGAAGACCTCGAAACATCGTTCTTCAATGCGGCGCCGGCCGACCAGCAGCTCGCCGAGCTGCCCGAGGACGCGCGCCTCGTGCTCGAGAACATGCACCCGCAGATCCCGCGCCTCGTCACCAGTTTGCCAGGCCTTCGTCCTCGCGCGGCGCTCGAAGGTCGGAGGGGCGTGCACGCTCTGCCTTTGCGCCTGGATACGCTGTGGATCGACACCGATCGAATGCTGGCGACCTTGACCTTCCGTGGTCAACTCCAGCTGGAGCGCGCCGACGAGCCGGGCCGCGTCGTCATCAAGCTCGAGGAGGCGACGAGCAACACGAGCGCGCCGTCGCCCCTCCCCGAGGTGCGAAAGAGCGCGAAGACCTTCATCATCGACGACGAGGATACCGGGGTCGTCGAGCCCAGTGAATCGCCGACGGCGGCCGCGCCGCAGCCGGCATTGCCCTTTCTCAAGGCCGCGCCTGCGCAGTCCGTGCGAGAAGATCGGTCGAACGCGGGCCTACCGTTTGCCAAGCCAACCCCGTGGCCCGCGGTGGTCCCGCCTGCAGCTCCATCGGCGCCCGCGATCGCGCCGCCGCCCGTTCCTCCGAAGGTCGTCCCGGCCAAAGCTGTCCCGGCCAAGGCAACGGCCGACGATAGCGTATGGGCCTCCGGCGTGAGCCGCGTCGATGTCCCCTCGGGTCAATCGATCGGCCAGATGGTCGCCGCCGCCTCGATGGCCGCGTCGCCCCCGCAGGAAACCAGCCCCGGCGCCCTCGGTCCCTCGTATTCGTCGTCGGCGCCCATCGGAAGGCGAGACGGGGGCGTTCGGCCGGTGGCGAGGCTCGATTCGAACGAGCTGCTCCACCTGCTCTGGTTTCACCCCGATTCCGTGAACCGCATTTGCCGCACGCCGGTCTGGCGCGCCATTCTCGACGACATGGAGCGAGAGCGCGCGGACGAGGCCCACGACGTCCCCACCCTCGCCCGCGATCCGGCCGAGGTCGAGGACACGCGCGACATCTTCGATATCGTCGCGCGCGGCGCGGCCCAGGACGTCGATCAGCTCGAAGCGGAGATCGTGGCCGCGGTTCGTCCGGGGGGAAAGTTTGTCCCGCCCCTCGTTTTGCTCATGGGTGAGCTCGTGTTTCCTTTCGACGAACGCGAGACCCTTCGGACCGTCATCGCCGTCGCGACGCCCGTCGCGGGGACGGACGAGGTGCTGAAGAGCGCCATTCGTGACGCCCGCGAGTTCCTCGCCATGGCCGATTCTTGCCCCTCGCCGATCGTCGAGGGATACACGGCGCGCCTCCGCGAGGCGTTTGGCCGCGGCCGGAGGAGCCTCACGCCCGAGACCTTCGAGGGCCACGTCGAGCGCCAGCTGCTCGAGGGCCGCCATTACCAGAAGCGCCAGGTCCTCGGTATGGTCGCCATCCGCGCGCTCCTCCACACGGCCACGGGCACCGGCGCGCGCCCCGCACCCGTGTACCTACCCGAGGATCTCGCCAGGCGCCTGCCCATGTTCAGCCGCTTCCGCGCACGTTTGATCGCCGAGCTTTACGTGCAGGAGGACCAGCATGAATCGCACCCTGCCGCGCTCGCGATCCGCGCCATCGGTCGCGTGCAATCGCTCTCCGAGCGGCGTCAATCCCTCACGTCTTGAATCGAATGTGCAGGTGGTTGTCGTGGCCGGCCCACTGCTTGACGCCCAGGATCTTCGAATCGTTGAAGAGGATCGATTTCAGGTTCGGGTCCTCGGAGACGAGCTCGACGAGCTTCCGCGTGTTCTCGCGGCTGTAGGACGTGTCGCTGATCGTGCAGCGGCCCTCCTCGCCGTCATTCCGTAGCGGCCGCACGTCCACGTCGACGCCCCGCGTATGCGAAGCGTGGGGCGGCATGTGGCCCCCATTCTGGAAGCTGATATCGCCGACGGCGATACGGATCCCCAGCGCGGCCTTCACCTTCGTCGCGAGTGATTTGATCGACAGGATCGTCGCCGGGGTCCCGTAGACCTTGCTGACCTGCGTGTAGATATAATATTCCGACGCGTCTCCCGGGAGCTGGATGAAAGACGGGGTGGTATGCCCTCGATCCCCCGTGAGCATGGCCCAGGTCCGCCCATGCGGATCCACCCTCCCGTCCGGCGTCGAGATACGCACGGCGAACCTCTGGAAGACGACGATGGCCTCCTGCGTCGCCGGATCGAGGTTCCCGTCCTCCGGCACGGGGCTCGTCATCCCCATGAGGTGCAGGTTCTTGTTGAGCTTTTTCTGGACCATGAGGACATCCGCATGGTCATTCCTGCCCCCGCGACCGACGGAACCATTCAAGCGATCCATGTCTCATTCCTCGTCGGGCATACGCTGCTTGGCCTTCAAGGGCTCGTCGGGGTTCGACGGCCCGCCCTTGCGCGCCTGGGCGCCGCCGGTATTGATGTTGACGATGGTCCCCGAGATCGTCACGCCGCTCGCGTCGATACGAAGGAAACCGCCCCTCGATTGGATCGTGACGTCCTTTGCTTCACCCACGAGCGTACCGCCCGAGCGCATCGTGACTTTCCGCTTCGCCGCGAGCGCGTGGTTTCGTTTCACCTTCTCGTGCTGATCTCCCTCGACGATCAGCGATTGTTTGCCGCGCACGAGCTCTCTGCGATCTCCGTCCACGAGGAGGTGCACGTCCCCCACGATCCGCTCGCGTTTGTGCTCCTCCGTGATGAGGTCCACGTCCTTCACGACGGTCAGGCGTTTGTCCCGCTGGTTCGTGTGAAACTCGTCCATCACCACGAGCTTGCGGCGGATCTTGCCGATCGAGGTGATCTTGTTCACGCGGTCCGTCTCGGTACGATCCCCGCCCGTCACCTCGGTGCGATGGCCGTCGGTCGTGTCCGTCTCGTCGGCGGCGACGTCCTTCACGCGATTGTTGCCGATCGTCGAGATGTAATCGTTCTTGATCAGCCGGCGCATGTTCTTGTGCGCCGTCCATTGTACGATCTCGTTGCCCTTCGCGTCGTCGAACATCACCTCGCTCGCGCCGAGCCCGCCCGGGGACGAATCCGACCTGTAGATGCTCTCCGTCTTGTTATCGGGCAACTTGCGGGGGACGGGCGTGATGGCCGTGTAGGCCCTCCCCACGACGATCGGCTGGTCCGGATTGCCGTTCATGAAGTCGACGATCACCTCCTGACCGATGCGCGGCAGCGTGATCTGCCCATAGACTTTACCGGCCCAGCCCTGGCTCACGCGGATCCAGCACGCGCTCGAATCGTCCTTCTTGCCGAGGCGGTCCCACTGAAAGGAGACACGCACGCGCCCGAACTCGTCGGTATGGATCTCCTGATTGTCGGGCCCCACCACGGTCGCGACTTGCACGCTCGTCACGCTGGGCTTCGGGGTGATCTGCGCGGGCCTGTATTCGTTCGACGCAAAGACGGCGCGCCCGCTCATGTGCCAGTCGAGGTCGTGCGTGCCGCTTACCGAAAAATCGGTCACGAGCAGGCGCTCGGCATCCCCGAGCCACCCGTGCGGATGGCCGATCATCGTGAGAATACGCCCCGGGGTCACGTCGATCGCGTTCGTCTCGAAGGCGACCGCCCTCGATCCCTCGCGCCGTGAGGCGAGGAGCCGCGCCGCCCTTTCCTGGCCTTCCCCGTCCTCGTGCCGCGCGATTCCCCGGTCATCCGCGGCCGGTGTGTTGCCGCCCCGGCCTCCCTCGACGAGGAACCCTGCGGGCTGATAATGGTATTGCTCGTACCGCCCCTCGTTCGTCCCGCCCTCGGCCTTCCCGAAGAGCTCGTGCTTCGGCCTGCGGAAATCGTGATCCCGCAAAATTACTTTCCCCGCGCGCACGTCGTGCGAGAGGCGCACGCGCGTGAGGAACTCGCGCTCGGCCGATTGCGTCATGTTGTCCATGTAGGGCATCGGCTTCCTCGCGGCCCCCGCGTGCAATTGATCCGAGAGGAGGAGCTTCGACCCTGGCTCCTCGCCGCGCGTGAACACGAAGGAGATCCCGGCCTCCTCGAGCAGCCGCGAGACGAACGCGAAATCACTCTCGTCGTACTGGACCTTGTATTCGAGCTTCTTGTACCGACCCCGATCGATCTCCCAAAACCGTTCCATGCGCCAGCGATCGAGCACCTCGTCCACGATGTCG
>JANMGF010001605.1:0-1421 GCA_031374535.1 Polyangium sp. (in: bacteria) | reverse complement strand
ATCGACTTCACGAACCCCGCGCCCGACATGCACATCGAGCACCTCGGCGAGCGTTTCTTCGACACGGCGACCGACTGGATGGTCGACTTCTGCGTGCGCGCCGCGAAGGAAGGCCGCACGAGCCGCGACCGCTACGCCTGGAGCAAGATGGCGGCCGAGGTCACGCCGATCCGGTGGGACAAGGGCACGTGACGACGCGCGAGCGGTCGTCGAAGCACCCCTTCACCGCCGCGCTCGACGCCGCCGTCGACCGCTACCACGACGCGCTCACGGCGTACGTGGATCGAGGGGGCGAGGATCACCTCGCCCTGCTCGATCGGATGGTGAAACGAGGCGCCGTCTTCGCCGGAAGGCCGCTCTGCACGTTTCTGCGTCCGAACTTCGTCCTCCGCGCCCAGTACAACCTGCTCCTCGGGGCGCTGCGCCACTTCCGCAGCGCCGTCATCAAGGCCAAGGACCTCGTCCTCGGCGACCCCGCGTTGCTCGAGCTCGTCGGCCTCACGGACGGCGAGCGAAGGCTCTTCTCCTACAACCCGGCCTTCGAGTCCGTCGGCGTGGTCACGCGCCTCGACGCGATCCTCGCCGGCCCCGATCTCTCGTTCGTCGAGCTGAACGCCGAGGGCGCCTTCGGTCCGAGTTACGCCGACACGCTGACCGAGCTCTTCGAAGCCTTCCAGCCGATGCGCGAGTTCGCCCGCGCGACGCCGCTCTCGCCCGTGTACGCGGGCAACTCGCTCGTCGGATCGATCCTCGATGCGTGGCACGAGTTCGGCGGGACGCACGTGCCCAAGGTCGCCGTCGTCGACTGGCAGGAGGTCGCGACGCGGACCGAGTTCGACATGATCTGCGAGCGCTTCCGGCTGCACGGCATCCCGGCGCGTTTCGTCGATCCACGCGAGCTCGAGTACAAGGACGGCGCGCTCTCGGCGAAGGGCGAGGAGATCGATCTCGTCTACCGCCGCGTGCTCACGAGCGAGCTGCTCGGCCGCGAGGACGAGGTGCGCCCGCTCATCGAGGCGTACAAGGCGCGCGTCGTGTGTGTCGTGAACAGCTTCCGCGCCAAGCTGCTCGACAAGAAGGTCCTCTTCGCTTTGCTCTTCGACCCGCGTGTCACGGCGACGTACACGACGGAAGAGGCGGTCGCCGTGAAGCAGTTCATCCCGTGGACCCGGCGCGTCGAGGAGACGAAGACCGAGGGCCCCGACGACGTCACGGTGGACCTCGTCCCATGGGCGCGTGACAACCGCGCGCGCCTCGTCCTGAAGCCGAATGACGAGGTCGGCGGCCGCGGCGTGGTGATCGGCGCGAACGTGGAGAGCAGCGTGTGGGAGCGAGCCCTGAAGCTCGCCGTCGTCGATCCGTCCGTTCTCCAGCTTCGCGTCCCGCTCCCGACATCGATGGTTCCGGAGGTCGGGGCCGCG
>JANMGF010001560.1:0-14381 GCA_031374535.1 Polyangium sp. (in: bacteria) | reverse complement strand
GACGAGGCGGGAGGGGGGGAGTGTGAAGTGGGATACGGGGATCGAGCTGCCGGAGCAGGGGATCGAGCTGTGGGACAGGGGGATCCGGGGGGCGGAGCGGGGGGAGTGTGGGGGCGGATACGGGGGATCGAGGTTGGGGGGTGGGGGATGCTCAGATCAGGGCGCCGATGCTAGAACATCGAGCAGTTCTCCAGCCGATCGACGTTCCGGCATCGGCCACCGCCGAAGGTGGAGATCAGACAGGCGGCCATGCAGATCACGCGACTCTCCCTCCGAAATTTCAGGGGCCTCCAGAGGCTGGACGTGGACTTTCTTCGGGAAGGGACCGACCAGCCGCGCCCGCTGACGCTCTTCCTGGGCGCCAATGGCACGGGGAAGACAACGGCGCTCCAGGCCATCGCGCTCACGCTGTCGCTGGCCACGCGCAAGACCCCCGAGCCCGCCGCATTCAAGTGGCCAGGCTTCATAGCCGAACGCGTCTCGTCCCTGGGACCGACGCGCGTCGAGCTCGACGTCCAGTTCGATGCGCAGGAGAGAAGTGCGACGCAGGAGCTATTCGAGGAGTGGGCCCGGAGCGCGCGACCCGAACTGGTCGCCTCGATTCACCCTCCGGGCCAGCTTGCCAGGGTGACGCTCGTGTACGAGGACGGGGCCCTGTTCTCTCCGCAGGGGTCCGAAGCTCTCAGCCAGTTCCTGGGACGATATTTCATTCGATACCTCATCCGGAGCCACGCCCATCTGCGGGACCGCTTCGCTCTCGTCGGGGACGTGTTCTGGTTCGATCAGCACAGGAACCTGATGACCATCGGCGATGAGGGCGTTCAGGGAATCGAGCGCCTGCGCCAATACCTCATCGGATGGTGGGCCTTTCACACCTCGCCGGGCCGGACGGATGCATCCGATTACCTGGCCCGACTGGAAACGCGTTTTGCCAAGCTCTTTCCCGGGACGAAGTTCGTCGGCGTCGAACCCCGCGTGATCGGCCGCGCCCCCAGCGCCGCGGATGCCTACTTCCTGCTCGAGCGTGAAGGGCGGAGTTATGATCTCTCCGAGATGTCTTCCGGCGAGCAGTCCGTCTTTCCGCTGCTCTACGAGTTCGTCCGGCTGGATATCGCCCGTTCGGTGGTGCTCATCGACGAGCTGGAGTTGCATCTGCACCCGCCCCAGCAGCAGGCGCTCATCGCGTCGCTTCGGAGCATCGGCCCCGATTGTCAGTTTCTCCTGACCAGTCACTCCCCCTACCTCGAATCCGTGACGCCCACCGAGGAAGAGGTTCGACTCCCGGGAGGCCAGCGATGCCTGTGAGCACTCTTTTGGTCGAGGGCGAACTGGACGCCCAAGTGCTGAACCCCGTGTTCGGGGGGAGCCCCATGATCGAGCGCGGTGGTTCCAAAGGCTCCCTGCTGCCCAAGACGCGTGACAAGCGCGGGAAGACTCCCGACACGTGTTATCTGCGCGACAGGGACTTCGATTACGATCCCCCCACGGATTTGACGCGACCTTCGGTGGATGCAGAGGACAAGCGCCCACAGAATACCGGGCCCAGGGTCCTTGGCTTTCGCTGGTGCCGCCATTCCATCGAGAATTACCTGCTGGAGCCGGCCATCGTCCACGCAGCGACGGGGTGGTCTGAGGAAGACTTCACACGGGCGCTCCTCGATGCAGCAAAACACATCGAGCACTACACCGTGGCGCGCTGGGCCGTGGGAATCGCTCGCCGCAGCCTGCCCCCTTTCCGGGAGCTGTCGACCCGCCCGGACCTGACCAATGAGTGATGTGCCTGTTCCCCGCCGCACCGCACCATCCCCTTTTCCACCCGCGTCATCCCCCCATCCCCGATCCCGGCCTGCCCTCCCCCGTGGTACGGACGTTCCCGGCTCACCTCGGGGGTTTCCATGCACGACTGGAACGAAAGCGCGCCCTCTCTCGATGATGCGGGCCGCGTGATCTCCCTCTCCGGCGGCCTCATGCAGCGCGATTTCGCGCGCAGGTCGCGCCGCGTGAAGGTCGTCGACGAGACCCTCCGGGACGGATTGCAGAGCGCGGCCGGCCACCAGCCCGATGCCTCGCAGAAGATCGATCTCCTCCACGCCATGGCCGCTATCGGCGTCGACGTCGCCAGCGTCGGCCTCCCCGCCGCCGGCGCGCGGAATGCCGAGGATTGTTACCTCCTCTGCCGCGAGATCGTCCGCGCGAAGCTCCCCCTCGTCCCCACCGCCGCCGCGCGCACCGTCGTCTCCGATGTCCACGCCATCGCCCGCGCCTCCGAGCGCGCCGGCCTCCCCGTCGAGGTCTACGCCTTCATCGGCAGCTCTCCCATCCGCCTCTGCGTCGAAGGCTGGGATCGCGATTTCTTGATCGGCGCCATCACCTCCGCCGCGCGTGAAGCCAGGGTCGCGGGTTTGCCTTTTTGCCTCGTCACCGAGGACACGACCCGCTCGCACCCCGACGTCCTCGCGCTCCTTTATCGCGCCGCCATCGACGCCGGCGCGAACCGCATCTGCATCTGCGACACCACTGGACACGTCACGCCTTACGGCATCGAGGCCGTCGTGCGTTTCGCGCGCACCACCCTCGACACCCTCGGCGCGTCGCACGTCGAGATCGACTGGCACGGGCACAACGACCGCGGCATCGGACTGCCGAACGCGCTCTGGGCTGCGGCGTCGGGCGTCGATCGCGTGCATGGCACCGGGCTCGGCGTCGGCGAGCGCGTCGGCAACACGAACCTCGAGCTGCTCGTCGACAACCTCGCCCTCCTCGGCGCTCGCCCTCGCGTCCCCGAGGCCCGCCTCGTCGAGTACTGCGAGCTCGCCTCCCGCGCCCTCCAGTACGCTATCCCCGCGGATCATCCGATCGCCGGCGCCTCCACCCGCGGCGCGCGTTTCGCTCCTCGCCCCTACCGCGCCCCTTCCGAGGACACGCCGCGCCACGAAGCGCCCGTCGAGAAGCTTGTCCCCATGTCCCTCACGATCGGCGGCAGCGCCGTCTCGCTCGCGGTCCCCGCGCGCAGGACCCTCCTCGAAGCCCTGCGCTACGACCTCGACCTCGTCGGCACCAAGCAGGGCTGCGACAAGGGCGACTGCGGCGCTTGCACCGTCGTCGTGAACGGCGTGGCGATCCTCTCGTGCCTCACGCTCGCGCTCGACGCCGACGGCAAGGAGGTCCGCACCGTCGAGACGCTCTCTGGCGCGCCCCACATCGATGCATTGCTCGACGGCTTCGATCGATGCGGCGGCGGGCAGTGTGGGTTCTGCACGCCGGGCATGCTCATGACCGCGACCGCGCTGCTCGACAGAAATCCAAAACCCACGCGGGGCGAGATCAAGGTCGCGATCTCGGGCAACCTCTGCCGCTGTACGGGCTACGGCAAGATCGTCGACGCGATCGAGCTCGCGGCGAAGATCCGATGCGGTGAGGTGGAGCCGGGCATCGGCATGCCGGGAATCGAGCACACGCCCCCGCCCTTGCCCTCCAACACGAGCGCTCGCGCGGGAAAGCAAGGCTAGGCCATGCCGGACGATCGAAAGCCGACGAGCGAGCTTCGGGGCCTCATCGGAACCCGCACGCGCACGCTGATCTCGCCCCGCGTCACCGGACAGGTCCGCTACACGGACGACATCCACCTGCCGCGTATGCTCTGGGGCCGCATCGTCCGCTCGCCTCACCCGCACGCGCGCATCGTGCGGATCGACGCGACACGCGCGCTCGCCAAACCTGGCGTCATCGCCGTCATCACGGGCAAGGACATGCCCGAGCGCTTCGGCATCATCCCGTGGACCCCGGACGAGTTTCCGCTCGCCCTCGAACGCGCTCGTTTTGTCGGCGATGCCGTGGCCGCGGTCGCCGCTACCGACGAACGTATCGCCCACGAGGCCGCGGATCTCGTGGACGTCGAGTACGAGATCCTCCCGGCCGCGACCGACCTCCAGACCGCGATCGACAAACCCGAGATCGGGCTCGGCAAGGGCGGCAAGGACAACGTCTCGAAGGAGGTCGATCTCGACTTCGGCGACGTCGACGCGGCGCTTGCTTCGAGCGACGTCGTCGTCGCGGGCGACTACTACTACGAGGGCAGCGCGCACGTCCCGATCGAGACCCACTGCGCCATCGGGAGCCTCGACAAGAACGGCCTGCTCACCGTCTGGTCGACGACGCAGGTCCCGCACTACTTGCACCGCGAGCTGTCGCGTGTCCTGCGCGTCCCGCCCACGCGGATCCGCGTGATCCAGCCGCCCGTCGGCGGCGCGTTCGGCGGCAAGAGCGAGCCCTTCTCGCTCGAGTTCTGCGCGGCCAAGCTCGCCATGATCACCGGCCGGCCCGTCAAGTTCCTCTACACGCGCGAGGAGGAGTTTTACGCGCACCGCGGCCGCCACCCGATGCAGATCCACATGAAGGTCGGCGCGAACGCGGACGGCAAGCTCACCGGCGTCGACGCGCGCACCTTCATCGACGGCGGCGCGTACTCCTCGTTTGGCCTCGTCACGACGTACTACTCGGGCCAGCTCCTCACGCTCCCCGCGTTCGCCGACAACTACCGCTTCCGCTCGACGCGTTACTTCACGAACAAGCCGCCCTGCGGGCCCAAGCGCGGCCACGGCAGCGTGCAGCCGCGGTTCGCCTTCGAGGTCACGCTCGACAAGATCGCCCACGCGCTCGCCCTCGACCCCATCGAGCTGCGCCGGAAAAACCTCGTCTCGGCGAACACGACCACGCTGAACGGCTTACGCGTCACGTCGAACGGCATCGTCCAGTGCCTCGAAGCCGTCGAGCAAGCGAGCGGCTGGAAGGAGCGCCGCCGCAAGTTGCCCAAGGGGCGCGGGCTCGGCGTCGCCACGAGCGCGTACATCAGCGGGACCAACTACGCGATCTACCCGAACGCGATGCCCCAGAGCGCCGTGCAGCTCAAGGTCGACCGCTCCGGCGTCGTCACGGTCTTTTCAGGTCAAAGCGAGATCGGACAGAGCTCGGACCTCATGCTCGCGGTCCTGGTGGCCGACGAGCTCGGCCTGGATCTCGGATCCGTGCGTGTCGTCTCGGGCGACACCGACCTCACGCCCGTCGACCTCGGCGCGTACTCCTCGCGCGGGACGTTCATGAACGGCAACGCGTGCCTCATGGCCGCGCGCGAGATCAAGGACAAGCTCGTCCGCGCCGTCGCGACCAAACTCGAGGTCGATCCCCGCAACATCCTCGTCACGCGTGGCGCGCTCGTCGTCGTCCACGATCCGATGCGTGGCGTGCCTGTCACCGAGGCCATCCAGCTCGCCGAGGCCATGTTCGGCACGCTCGGCGCCGTCGGCCACTACAACACGCCGAAGCTCGGCGGCGACTACCGCGGCGGCACGATCGGCGCATCCCCGGCGTACTCGTTCACCGCGCACGTCGCCGAGGTCTCGGTCGACACGCGATCGGGGATCGTACGGGTCGAAAAGATCTGGGTCGCGCACGACTGCGGCAAGGCCCTCTGTCCCCTGATCGTCGAGGGGCAGATGGAAGGCTCGGCGTACATGGGCGCGGCCGAGGCGCTCCTCGAGGAGCACGTCATCGGCGCCGACGGCCTGCACAAGGGGCCGAACCTGCTCGACTACCGCATCCCGACGAGCCTCGACGTCCCCGAGTTCCAGGCGCTCATCGTCGAGTCCGAGGACGCCGAAGGTCCACACGGCGCGAAAGAAGCAGGCGAAGGACCGCTCCATCCCTCGATCCCCGCCATCGCCAACGCCATCTTCGACGCTGTCGGCGTGCGTATCGACAGGCTCCCTTTCTCGCCCGCGCGTGTCCTCGCGGCCCTGCGGAAGAAGCAGGCTGACGAGCAACAACAAGGGTCCGCCGCGGCGGAGTGAGGTCACCGTGTTACCGCTGCCCGTCTTTGATCATCACAAGCCGCGCACCCTCTCGGGGGCGATCGATCTGCTCGCGCGTCTCGGCGACAAGGCTGTCGTCATCGCGGGCGGCACCGACCTCCTGCCCAACATGAAGCAGGGGCTCCTCGAGCCCGAGCACGTCGTCTCCATCGCCGGCATCGAAGAGCTCCGCGGCATCGCGTTCGTTCGCGAGGGCGACGAGGAGCGGCTCGTCATCGGCTCCGGCGCGCGCCTCGTGGAGATCGAGAGCAGCATCCTCGTGCGCCGCGCCGCGCCCGCGCTCGCCGAAGCCGCGGGCCAGGTCGGCGGACCGCACCACCGCGCCATGGGCACGCTCGGCGGAAACATCTGCCTCGACACGCGCTGCCGCTACTACAACCAGACCTATTTTTGGCGCAAATCCCTGGGCTTTTGCCTCAAGAAAGACGGCACCGTCTGCCACGTCGTGCGAGGCGGATCGAAGTGCGTCGCCGCGGCCTCGAACGACACGGCCCCCGTGCTCATCGCGCTCGAAGCCGACATCCATCTCCTCGGTCCGAGCGGCGCGCGTGTCGTCAAAGCCCACGATTTTTACGTGGCCGACGGCATCAAGAACACCGTGCTCGAACCCGGAGAGCTCGTCGTGCGTGTCTCGATCACGCGTCGGGCCGGCCGGCGTTCGAGCTTCGAGAAGCTGCGCCGCAGGCACGCGATCGATTTTCCCCTGCTCTCGATCGCCGTGAGGCTCGACGTCTCGGGCATGGAGACCCCACGCATCGATGCCGCGGACGTCGTCGTCTCCGCGCTCGGCGCTCGCCCACGCCGCGTCCGCGCAGCCTCCCGCGTCCGTCCCGGGACCGCCTTCGACCTCGCCTCGCGTGAGCTCACCCTCGCCGCGTACGCCGAGTGCAAGCCACTCCCGAACGTCGACGACGACACCGAGTGGCGCCGCGAGATGGTGCCGGCCCTCGTCGAGCGCGCCATCCACCGACTCGAAGGCTAGAGCCGCCCGAAGAATCGAGATCACAGGCGGCTTGCGATCTCAGGTGCCGAGGGCGGCCTCGATCCAGCCGCTCCTTCGGAATTCCTCCCTTGCGGCGTCGTCGTGCGCGGACCAAGGTCCTTGTCGGTGCGCTTTCTCCCGTTCGTCCTCGTCGCCACCGGGTTGCACTTCTTCATCCCGGTCGTCGCTCGGATTGCGCCGCGGCCCGAAGGTCCGCTCCTCGCGATCTCCAGCGGCATCGCGCGACGCATGGAGATCGACATCGAGGACTTCGTCGAGCCGCCGCGCCCGGACGAACCCCGTCCCGAGCGTGCGCCGGATCCGGCCGTCGCGGTGGACGACGCACGTCCGCGCACGACGGACGCGGTCGATCCACGCGCCGGTGATCCGAACCCGCAGAACGTCGAGCCGACCCAGATCGAGCCTGTGCCCACCGCGATGCCTTCGGCAGGCCCGCCCGACGAGTACGGCGCGCCGCCGCCTGCGTTGCCCGGCGCGGGCATCCCTGGGCTCGGTGGTGGCCCCGTGTGGGCCATTCCCGGCGTCGTCCCCGAGGGCACTGCGCCGAAGCCCGCGCCCACCACGGTTGGCCCTCCGCCTCCGGTCGATCGCAAGATCGCGGGCAGGCTCATCGCCGACACGATGCGCGAGAAGGATCGACAACTCGGCCTGGATCTTCCGGGCGTCGGCACGATCGCGACCGTCGTCTCCGATGTCGTGCGTGGCTCGGGTACGCCCGACGTCGCGCGCGCGACGCTCGAGGTGCGCATCGCGCCTGGGGGTCGTATCGCGAGCGTGCGTGTCGTGCGTTCGTCCGCGGGCAACTCGGGCGACTGGAGCGCGGTCGCGGGCGCTGTGAGTGGCCGCCTCGCGAGCCGTCAGTTCACGTTGCCGGAGGCGTATGCGGCCGGCGCGATCGTGATGGTCGAGGTCGTCTCGCAGCTGCAATTGCCCGATGGAAGCACGGGCGGGACGAACATCGGCAAGGGCGGCCAGAGCGACGCCCTCGGCGGCAGCGTGAGCTTCGACGTGTCGAACATCGGCGCGCGTCCGAAGCGCCACGTGCGCGCCTCCGTGAGTGCACGCCCGGCGACCTGATCGATCGGATCGACCGTTCGCGCAACACTCGCGCGCCTGACAGGTCGAATCGAGGTGCCTGGGTCGAGCCGCACACCTCGATTGGTATGCGGGAACGCAGCGAATCGAGGACTTGTGGCAAGAGCCACAAAATTCTTCGCACAAGGGGGCTTTTCGGCGACCCGATGGACGGGCAACCTTGGGCGCGGTGAGAGGCTCGGGCGGTGACATTCCGCGCGGCTCGTGCGACTCTCCCCCATCTCCCGCTCATGGCGAAGGAACGAGTTTTCTCTCTCGATGCGGTCCGCACCGACGGCTGGTTCGAGCGCATCGGCGATGGGATCGGCAGTTTTCAGGCTCTCTGCGACATCGTAGGCGAGACGTTCTTCGCCTTTTCGATGATCACGGGAGCGCGCATCACTGCGCTCACGGTCGACCGCCGCAACCCCGACAACACCCTCGTGGACTTCGTCATCGCGCCTCCGGGCGACGAGGAAGAAGAGAGCGAGGTGCAGCGGCTGACGCTCGCCGATTTCCGTCATCGGCTGGTCGGCGCGCTCCTCACCGAGGACGCGACGCCTGGCCCGCCCGAGCGCGACACGGACATCGAAGCGCTTCAGCTGCACATCGGCGTGCGTTACCTGCTGCTCGCGCCGCTCTTCGGCTACAGCCTGCGCAAGCTCTACGTCGACGGTCGCACGTCGAGGCTGCTCGTGCTGCGCGACGGCCTCGAGCAGACCTACGAGCTCGGTGAGTTCCGCGCGCGGATCCGTGCGCACGTACGCGAGGAGCTCGAGCGTGCTTCGGCGGGCTCGCGATCGGCGATCGATCTGACGCGTGTGGCGGAGGCCGAGGCGGCGAGCCAGCGCAACGATTGGTCGCGTGTCGTGCAGCTGCTCGGCGCGTGGCCGGCCCCTCTTGCGATCTTCCTGCGCACGCCCGAAGGTCAGATGCTCACGAGTGACGCGCGTGGTCTCATCGCCAAGGGCCTCGGCTTGCTTGGCACCGCGTGCGTCAAGCTCGGCGAGGAGCATCAGGGCGAGGAGGTCATGCGTCTCGCGGTGCAGTATGCGCAGGATGGCGCGGCTGCGGCCGACATTTTCCGGCGGCTCGGGGAAGCGCAGCTCGAGAACGGGCGTGCAGGAGAGGCCATTGGCGGGCTCCGGCGCGCGTCGAGCCTCGGCGCGCCCCCCAAGCTCATCTGGCCGCTCCTGGCGAAGGCGTACGTGAAGCGGCAACGCTACGTGGCCGCGTTCGCCTGCGTGCGGGAGGCTCGCGCGGCCGGTGTTCCCGACGCGGAGATCATCGAAGAGATCCGCGAGATCGAGACGCGGCTCGGCACGGCGCTGACGGCGTTCCGTGGGCTCGTGTTGAGCGCGAAGAGCTGACAGAGGTTGGGGGCGCGAATCCCTTGTTGTCCCCCAATTGACACCCCAGAGCCCCAAAGCTACATAGCCGCGGCGATTGTGCCGAGATCGCTCGGATTTCGCAGCATCTTGCAAGTCGCCTGCGCTCGCCCGTGATCACGAGCGGTCGCACGAGAGGTCCGTGCCTCCTCGGACGGCACCTCATCCGGAGTACGCGGCGTACTCGGAGCACCCGGAGCACCCGGAGCAAACGATGTCCACCTACGTCCCCCTGTTCCTGCTCTTCGTCGTGGCGGCGGCGCTCGCCGCGGGCCTGTTCACGGCCACCACGCTGATCGGGCCGAAGAACCCGACGCCCGAGAAGATGATCCCGTACGAGTGCGGGAGCGAGTCGACGGGCGGGCGTTTCGTCAAGCCGAGCGTCAAGTTCTACCTCACGGCGATCCTCTTCGTGGTCTTCGACGTCGAAGCGGTGCTCATCTACCCGTGGGCCGTGGAGTTCAAGAACCTCGGATGGCTCGGCCTCGCGACCATGGGATCATTCATCCTCATGCTCGTGGTGGCGCTGCTCTACGTCTGGAAAAAAGGAGCCCTCGAATGGGAGAAATGAACGCAGGCGGCGGCGCCACGACGATCCAGGTCCTCGAGGGATCGGAGGTCGGCTTCGCGACGACACGCTTCGACGACCTTCTCAACTGGGCGAAGAAGTACTCGCTGTTCCAGTACCCGTTCATCACGGCGTGCTGCGCCATGGAGTTCATGGCCATGGCGAGCCCTCGCTTCGACATGGCGCGTTTCGGCGCCGAGGCGCCGCGTTTCTCGCCGCGACAGGCGGACCTGCTCTGGGTCGTGGGCACGATCAGCCAGCGCCAGGCGCCCGCGCTGAAGCGCATCTACGAGCAGATGGCGGACCCGAAGTGGGTCTTCGCGTTCGGCACGTGCGCGTCGTGCGGCGGCTTCTACGACAACTACACGACGCTCGCGGGCATCGACAAAGTCGTCCCCGTCGACGTGTACGTCCCTGGCTGTCCTCCGCGACCGGAGGCGGTGATCGACGGACTTCTGCTCCTGCAGGACAAGATCGCGCGTGGCGATCGCACGCCCGCGATCGTCAAGCCGCGGCGTGACCCCACCGTGCACGCGGGCAACCTCGTGCGGCTCGGCAAGAAGAGCTCGGACACATGAGCAAGCGCGTCCTCGAAATTCTGAAGGGCCGGTTCGGCGACGACATTCACGAGACCCACGCGCAGTTCGGCGACGAGACGGCCGTGGTGAACCCCGAGAAGTGGCGCGAGATCGCGCGGTTTCTCCGGGATGATCCCCAGTGCGCGTTCAACATGTTCGTCGACCTCACGGCCGTCGACTACATCGGCCGGACGCCTCGCTTCGAGGTCGTCCTGCACCTGCGTTCGATGGACAAGGGCCACCGGATCCGGCTGAAGGCGCGGATCGGCGACGACGACGGGAACGGCATGGAGATCGACTCGCTCTTCCCCGTGTGGAAGGGCGCGAACTGGTTCGAGCGCGAGACGTTCGACATGTTCGGCGTGATCTTCCGTGGCCACCCGGACCCGCGGCGGATCCTGATGTACCCCGAGTTCGTCGGGCATCCGCTGCGCAAGGACTACCCGGCGGACAAGATCCAGCCGCTCGTCGAGCTGCGCGACGTACCCGACAAACTACCGCCGTTCGGCCCCGACGAGGGCATGTCGTTCGGCCGCCAGACCCACGACTACCCGCGGGGCGAGGAGACGAACTGAGCCATGGAACCCTTGGATCGTGATCTCGAGGAGGGTCTGCTCGAGCTTCCCAGCGAGCCGATGATGCTCAACATGGGCCCGTCTCACCCGGCCATGCACGGGACGGTGCGCATCGTGCTCGAGCTCTCGGGCGAGGTGATCCAGAAGGCCGACGTGCAGATCGGCTACCTGCATCGCGGCTTCGAGAAGATGTGCGAGCGGGGCACCTGGACGCAGATCTTCCCGTACGTCGACCGCTGCAACTACGTCTCGCCGATGCTGAACAACGTGGGCTTCGCGCTCGCGGTGGAGAAGATGCTCGGCGTGACGGTGCCCGAGCGCTGCCAGTACTACCGCGTGGTGCTCGGCGAGCTCGCGCGCCTCTGCGACCACATGATCTGCTCGGGCGCGATGTGCATGGAGCTCGGCGCGTTCACGCCGTTCCTCTACTTCGCCCGCGCTCGCGAGATCATCTGGGACATCTTCGAGGAAGAGACGGGCGCGCGCGTCACGCACAGCTTCGGCCGCGTGGGCGGCATGGCGAGCCCGCCGACGAAGGACTTCAAGGCGATGATCCGCGCGGGCGTGCCTCGCGTGCTCCAGCTCATCAACGAGGGCGAGAAGCTCCTCCTGAAGAACCGCATCTTCCTCGACCGCCTCGAGGGCGTCGGGGTGATGTCGAAGGAGGACGCGCTCGCGCTCGGCTGGACGGGCGTCGTGCTCCGCGCGTGCGGCGTGCCGTACGACGTGCGCCGCGCGCATCCGTACCTGGTCTACGACCGGATGGAGTTCGACGTGCCGGTGGGCACGACGGGCGACAACTACGACCGGTTCATGTGCCGCCAGGAAGAGATCCGGCAGACGGCGAAGATCATCGAGCAGGCGCTCACGCAGATGCCGGACGAAGGTCCGATCAACATCGACGATCCGCGGATCATCCTGCCCCCGAAGCAGGACGTCTACACGACCATCGAGGCCACCATCCAGCACTTCAAGATCGTGATGGAGGGCATCAAGGTCCCGGCGGGCGAGTGTTACTCGTACACCGAGGCGGGCAACGGCGAGCTCGGCTTCTACATGGTCTCCGATGGCAGCGGCACGCCGTACCGCGTTCGTATCCGGCCCCCTTGCTTCGCGACGACGCAGGGACTCGAGCAGCTCATCACGGGCCTGATGATCCCGGACGTCGTGCCGACGTTCGGTTCCCTCAACATGATCGGCGGGGAGTGCGATCACTGAGATGGCTACGATCAAGATCGACGGGCGCGAGATCCCCTTCGAGCAAGGGGACACCATCATCAAAGCGGCGCACCGCGCTGGCATCGACATCCCGCACTACTGCTGGCATCCAGGCCTCTCCATCGCGGCGAACTGCCGCATGTGCCTCGTCGAGGTAGCGCCGCCGCCCGGCCGCCCCGCGATGCAGCTCGACATCCTGCGATGGGACGCCGAGAAGAAGGACTACGTCCCGGCGCGCAAGCCGAAGCTCGTGCCCGCGTGCCAGCAGTCGTGCGCGCCCGGCATGGAGGTCCTTTCCGAGGGCAGCGACCACGTCGAGGAGGCGCGCGGCGCGGTGCAGGAGCTCTTGCTCTTGAACCACCCGGTCGACTGCCCGATCTGCGATCAGGCGGGCGAGTGCCGGCTCCAGGACTACTGGCTGGAGCACCAGGGCACCGGCAAGCGCATGCAGCAGGAGGTCGTGCACAAGCCGAAGGCCGTCGATTTCGGGCCGACCATCGTCTACGACGCCGAGCGTTGCATCATCTGCACGCGGTGCGTCCGCTTCACGGCCGAGATCGCGCAGGATCCGGTCCTCAGCGTGCGCGAGCGCGGCAACCTGAACGAGATCATCGTCTCGCCGGGCCGCATGCTCGACAACGACTACACGCTCATGACGGAGCACGTGTGCCCCGTCGGCGCCCTGACCTCGAAGGACTTCCGCTTCAAGGCGCGGGTGTGGTTCCTCCGCAGCGCGCGCACGGTCTGCCAGGGCTGCGCGACGGGCTGCAACGCGTACCTCGACTACGATCCGCGGACGAACACGCCGCACCGGCATCGCCCGCGCGACAACGAAGAGGTCAACAAGTACTGGATGTGCGACGAGGGCATGCTCTCGTACCGGCGCGCGGTGGAGGGTCGCCTCGGCGCGGCGCTCGTCGTCGGCGAGGACGCGACCCTCGAGGACGCGCTCGCGGCCGCGAAGGACCAGCTCGCGGGGATCAAGGACGATCCGAGCCGGGTCGCCGTGGTGCTCAGCGCGCAGCACTCGAACGAGGACAACTTCGCGCTGGCCACGCTCGCCAAGACCTTCATCGGCGCCAAGGACCTCTACGTGTCGGGCCGTCCGCTCGGTCGCGGGGACAAGATCCTCATGAGCGAGGACAAGAACCCGAACACGCTCGGCGTCATGCAGCTCGCGGGCACGCCTGCGCCGAAGCCGATCGCGTCGCTCTTCGACGCGATCAAGGCGGGCAAGTACTCCTTCGTGATCGCGCTCGGCGGCGAGATCGAGGTCGACGCGAAGGACGCGAGCGCGCTTTCGAAGCTGAAGGGTGTCGTGACGATCGCCGCGCACGACGGGCCCCTCGCCCGCGCGGCGCACGTCGCGTTGCCCGCGTGCGCGTGGGCCGAGACGGACGGCACGTACGTCAACCGCCAGGGCTTCGCGCAGCGGAGCGAACGCGCGCTGAAGCCGCGCGGCGATGCGCGTCCCGGCTGGGAGCTCGTGAGCCGACTCGGCAAGGAGCTCGGCTACGCGATGACTTACAAGACGCTCGCGGACGTGCGTCGGGCCATGACGCCCGAGGCGCGCGGCGAGGCCGGCCCCCAAGCGGGCCGTGAGGCGGACCGGGCCGTGAAGCCCGAGGTGAGCGCATGAGTCCCGTCGAGATCGTCCTGGCAGTCGTCAAGATCCTCATCCTCGTCCTGTTCTTCTTGAACATGGCGGCGCTCAGCACGTGGCTCGATCGCCGTCAGGGCGCGATGGTGCAGGATCGCGTGGGGCCGAACCGCGCGGTCGTGTGGCTGCCGAACATGGTGGCGCGGGTCATCGTGCTCTTGCCGCCCGCGCTCTTCGGCGTGCTCGCGATCTTCAACTCGCTCGGTCAGGTCGCTGGCCGCGCGGCCGCCGAGCGGTTCACGGTGAACGTGCAGCTCGCGGTCCTCGTGACCTGGTTCAGCCTGCTCGTGCTCTGCGCGAAGGTCCGGAGCGGCGGCGCGATCAACCGCGCCGAGGAGATGTTCGCGGACATCGATCCGCGAACGTTCTTCTTCGCGGGCCTCGGCGTGCATGCGCTCGGCCTCGTCGCGACGCGCTTCGTGCCGCCGCCCTCGGCGCCGCTCGCCGCGC
>JANMGF010001555.1:0-12267 GCA_031374535.1 Polyangium sp. (in: bacteria) | reverse complement strand
CTGCGCCGGGATCGCCTCGATGTACTGATCGAGCATCGGCGAGAGCCGCCACACACGCGCGATGTGCTCTTCGAGCGAGGCGCTCTTGTACTGCGTCAGCACCTTGATCCGCGCGAGCCCCGAATTGACGAAGTTCGAGAGGACGATGTCGATGATCCGGTAGCGGCCGCCGAACGGTACGGCCGGCTTGGCTCGGTCGGATGTCAGGGGGCCGAGCCTCCTGCCTTCTCCGCCCGCGAGGACCATGACCAGGACACGTGAGGTCTCGAACGGGGCGCGCAGCTTCGTCTCGCGCATGGTGCGTGGAGACTACCCTACCTTCGTGGTGCGGGCGACGCTCGACGACGTGGACGGTTTGGACAGGCCCGCTGGCCTGGTTCCTCGGGAGAGCCCCGACTCGGCCCCCCGGATGCGGCGTTTCTCTTTACGGCTCGTGCGCCCTCGTGTTAGCCCTTTCCGGCCCAATCCCCCTGCCCAGGGCGGTAGCCTGCGCCCGAGGGCGTACCCTCGAGCGGCCCGGAGAGACTCATGAACGTCCGACAAGCACTCGTCTTCGCCCTCGTCTCCGTCTCGGGTTCGGCCGTGCTCGGTTGCGGTCCCTCTGAGGAGCCCTATAAGGCAAGGCCGGCCGTCAGCGGCAAAAAGGCCTCGCTCCCCGCGGTGCCGACGTTGCCCCAGAAGCAGAAGAAGACGCCGGACGGCGCGTTCACGATCTGGGGCATCACCCACGATCTGCGCAGCCGCGTGCACTTCGAGGACGTCAACGCCAAGCAGGTCTCGATCGTCGGATACATCGTCAAGACGAACTACACCGACGCGCCCGCGTGCTCGATCCACAAGACCGGCAAGGGCGATCCGCCGGACTGCAAGGCGCCGATCCCGACGTTCTCCATCGCCGACGAGAAGGGCGAGACGAAGGACATGATCGACGTGATGGGCTGGGCGTCGAACTTCGCGCAGCTCTTCACGCTGATCGAGGCGATCGACAAGCAGCCGAAGGGCAAGGAGAGCGAGGCGAAGCTCGCCGACGAGTTCTGGGGCGCCGACGTGCCGAACCCGATCCCCAACATCGGGGCGAAGGTCAAGGTCACGGGCACCTACGCCGTGACGTTCACGAAAGCGAGCTCGGGCGCCGCCGCGAACCCGAAGTACGGGATCTTGACGGTCGAGAAGATCGAGTTCCTCGAGCAGGCCCCCGAGAAGGTTTACCTGCCCGGGATGAAGAAAAAGCCCTGAGCTTTTCGCGCGGGTAGTCCCCCACGCCCCTGGATCCGGCGGCGAAGGTGGGGGGGGGCAAGAGCCTAAATACTTGCGGTCGCCGGCCGGCATCTGCCACGCTCGCTTTTGCGCATGGTCTACCGCATCCTCAAAGCAACCGCCCTCCTCGTTGTCCTGTCCGCTGCCGTCGCCTGCGGAGGCAAGACGCCGCCGAAGGATCCTGTCGACGAAGCCGGCACGACCGCCGAAGTCAAACCGCCTCCGCCGCCGCCGAAATGCGAGGCGCTCGACGAGAAGTGCGCCGCCGAAAAGAAGACCCTCGCGAAGATCAAGAGCGCGTCGCTCCTCTTCACGCCCGGCGAAAAGTGGATCTACGCGCAAGGCGAGGATCACACGATCGCGCAGGTCTCCGAGGATGGAGCCGCGCTCGTCCTCAGCTCGTACACGCCCGACAAGGACGCGAAGAAAGAGGCGGCCGCGCGTGACGCCGCGTTCGGCGAGGTCGTCAAGGCGCTCGGCTCGACGCCGCCGAAGGGCATGAAGATCAACTGGAAGAAGCCGGACGCGACGGAGGAGGTCAACGCCTTCAAGTTCGGCCTCTGGCAGGTGCCGGGCGCAGAGCGTGGCAAGAAGAAGGGCATCCTGCTCGTCGTGCAAGGGCCGCTCGACGATGGCCACTCGCTCATCGGCGCGGGCTTCACGGAGGAGACCGACGAGGCCGGGATGACCGCGATCAGCGACTCCATCAAGTCGATCAAGGCGGAGGCCAAGAAGAGCAAGGACGGCAAGAAGGACGACGACGCGAAGGACGACGCGAAGAAGTAGACGAAAGGAACCGCCGTGACCGCGCCCCAGCTCTCCCCCGGCTACGTGATCGCCGGCAAATACTCGGTCCAGGCTCTCCTGGGCCACGGCGGCTCCTCGGCCACCTACCGCGTCGTCGACGCGACGGGCCGCGCGATGGCGGTACGCATGTACTCGCCGACGATCGCGCAACGGCCCGAAGTCATGACGATGATCGAGCAGATCTACACGGCGACGAACGGGCTGCCGCCCGACGCCGTGCTGCCGGTGATGGACGCAGGCTACGACCAGCAAACCGCCGCGCCCTTCACCGTGACGGAGCTCTCGCAGGCGCCGTCGCTCGCGCAGATCGTCTCGCAACGCCCGCTCTCGCCGCAGGAGGTCGCCCAAATCGCGCAGAACATGGCGCGCACGCTGGACAACGCCCACGCGCGGCAGCTCATGCACCACGCGCTCAAGCCGACGAACGTGTTCGTCGCGCCGCAGGGCTTCTCGGTGCGGGTGATGGACTTCGGCGCGGGCCTCGCGCGGAGCTACGTCCAGACGAACGAGGGGTACGCGATCGCCGCGCCCTGGGTCGCGCCCGAGCAGATGCAAGGCGGGATTCAGGCAGGTGCCGCGGCCGACGTGTTCGCGATGGGGCTCGTCCTGTTTTACGCGCTGACGGGACGCCCGTACTGGCGCTCGTGCCAGGGAGCGCAGCCCGATCTCGGATCGTGGCAACACGAGCTCGTGGGGGCTCGCTCGCCCGCGTCGCAGCGCGCCCAGGAGCTCGGCGCGCTCGTCTCGCCGGTGCTCGACGCCGTGTTCAACCGCGCGCTCGCGATGGAGCCGAACGAGCGGTTCCGTCAGGCGAGTGAGCTCGCGATGGCCTTCACGGCCGCGGCGAACATGCCCGAGATGGCCACGAGCGCGACCATCGCGTTCCCGGCCATGAGCGGCGCCGATCCGATGGGCCCGACGGCCGCGGTGCCGGTGTATCAGCCGCCGCAAGGGGATGGTTCCGGCTACCCGCCGCCGCCTCCGCCGGGAGGTGGCATGGGCGGTCCGCAGCAAGGCATGGGCGGTCCAGGCATGGACATGGGCGGCCAGATGGGCCCCGGTCCCGCGATGCCGACGCAAGCAGCGCCTCGCCCCTCGTTCGATGCTGGCGGCGGGAATTCGAAGAAGCTGCCGATCATCATCGCCGTCGCGGCGGTCCTGCTCATCGGTGGCGCGGTGGGCGCGTTCATCGTGATGGGCAAGGACAAGAAGGACGACGCGGACACGCCGATCGCGATCACGCCGGCGTCCGCCGCGCCGACCGGCGACACCGCGCCCACGGGCACGGGGGAAGCGCCGCCGCCGCCCACGGGTGATACGGCGGCCGCCGAGGTCGAGGTCGTGATCAAGTGCACCCCGGGCTACGACACGATCAAGGTCGACGACAAGGTCGTCGAGGATCCGTCGACGCTCAAGCTCGCGCCGGGCGCGCACAAGCTCGAGCTTTCGAAGGCCGGGTACGTGACGCAGACCAACGACATCACGATCGAGGCCGGCAAGAAGTTCGAGAAGGAATTCAAGCTCGCGGCGGAGCCGAAGGAGACGGCGCAGGCCGCGAATACCGCGAAGTCGAGCGGCAGCGGCGGAAGCACCGTGACGACGAAGCCGACCGCCACGGCCAAGCCGACCGCCACGGCGAAGACCGGCGGCACGAAATGCACGGGGGTCGGTCTCTTCAAGAAGTGCAAGTAATCGGCTCTCCAGCCTCTCCAGCGCACGCGGCCCGCTACGTTTTCCCCTCGTAGCGGGCCGTTTTCATTTCGATCCGCGAGCCACGCACACCCTGGTCGAACGACGGCTGGGTCCCCATGCTCGTCACCGGGGCACGCGGCGGCTCGGCCGCTCGGATGTGCGATGACGCGCGGGAGGTAATTCCGCGCGAAACGAAAGGGGGGAAATCATGGCAATGGTAAAACTTCTCCGTCGGGGCGCGAAGCTCGTGGGCGCCGCGCTCGGAATCGTGTCCGTCGTTTCGTCGACGGCTCCTTCGCAGGCCAAGGCCGAAGAGAAGAGCGGCGGCGCGGGGATGCCGCAGGGCGAGAAGGCCCAGGCGAACGTGATCCTGCAGGAACAACTCACCGAGCTCATCACGACGAGCGGGCAGGGGCAGATCGTCGCGAAGCCGGATTCGATGCGCGCCGAGCTCGGCGTGGAGGTCCGGACGAAGACGCTGGAGCAAGCGCAGACCGAGCTCGCCCGCAAGATCACGATGGTGACGAGCGCGGTCGAGAAGCTCGGCCTCGAAGGTCTCACGCTGCAGACGGCGACGCTGCAAATCCAGCCGATCCAGGACGAGCCGACGACGGGGCGGGCGCCGAAGATCGTCGGGTACCGCGCGCAGAACACGCTGTCGATCACGCTGCGCGCAGCCGAGCAGGCAGAGCTCGGGGCGCAGGCGGGGAAGATCGTGGACGCAGGCGTCCGCGCGGGCGCGAACCTCGTGCAGGGGATCTCGTTTTTCCTGGCGCGGCCGGAGGCAGCGCAGGCGAAGGCGCTGCACATGGCCGCCATGGATGCGGAGCGGAACGCGAAGATCCTCGCGGCCTCGTCGGGCGTTCGGCTGCTCGCGATCCACAGCATCGACGGCGCGCCGGATCGCGTGGGTCCGCTTTTCTTCGGGGAGGCGTTCGCGCTACGCGCAGCGACGACGGTCGAGCCTGGTGAGATCACGATCTCCGCGAACGTGACGGCCCGGTTCCACTTCTCGAAGCAGTAGCGGTCTCGCCTGCCGCGCGAGGGCCCCGTGGCTCGGGTCGGCCGGCCCTCGCGCTGCGTGGCTTTCTTGCAGAGGCGTTCGCCTTGCCAAGCGCGCCATGCGTCAGGACAATGCGCCGCACGTGGCCGTATCGATCCATCCGCTCGCGCACGTCGATCCCGAAGCGAAGCTCGGCGCGGACGTCGTCGTGGGCCCGTTCGTGGTGATCGAGGCGGGCGTGGAGATCGGCGACGGCTGTCGGATCGGAGCGCATGCGGTGATCTCGGCCGGCACGCGGCTCGGCCTTCGGAACGTGGTCCATTCGTTCGCGGTCCTCGGCGGCGAGCCGCAGGATCGGCGGTACGCGGGTGAGGCGACGACGCTCGTCGTGGGTGACGACAACATTTTTCGCGAGCACGTGACGGCGCACCGGGGCACGGGGCATGGCGGGGGCGTGACGCGTATCGGGAGCGCGGGGCTCTTCATGGTCGGGGTGCACGTCGCGCACGACGGGGTCGTCGGGGATCGGGTCACGCTCGCGAACGGCACGCTCCTCGCGGGGCATGTCGAGGTCGCCGATCACGTGGTGACCGGTGGTCACGTAGCGGTGGCGCCGTTCGTCCGCGTGGGCGCGCGATCGTTTGTCGCGGGCGGGTCGATGGTGGAGCGTGACGTGCCGCCGTTCGTGATCGTCGAGGGGAACCGGGCGCGCGTGCGGGCCTTGAACCGGGTGGGGCTCGAACGAAGTGGCGTGCCGCTCGCATCACGCGCGGCGCTCAAGACCGCATTTCGTTCGCTTTTCGTGGCGGATCGGCCGCGCGCGGAGGCTCTCGCGGAGCTTGGGTCCGATCCGGATCCGTTCGTCCGGGATCTCGTGGCGTTCTTGCAGGCACCTCCGCGCCGCAAGGGTCCGTGAACGGCGCCTTGCCGAAGCGGGCGCGCAGGCGGTTGCAAGCACGCAAGATCGCGGGCACCGCGACGATACGCCGCTCGAGCGCCCGTTTGCCCGGGACATCGAGCAACACGACGCCGATGAAGACCGTGAGTAGCCCCTGACCCGGCACGCCCGGCAAGGCCATCAACACGCCGAGGATGACCAGGAAAAACCCGAGCAAGTTTTTCCCGGCGAGGCCGAGGACCCGCTGCCACGTGGGACGACCTTCGAGAAATCGGCTCGGTCCCCTCGTCGCCTCGAAATGATCCGGTCCGAGGCGCAGGATCACGAACGCCACGGCGAGCACGCTGAGCACGAGGCTCACGCCGAAGACGCCCACGCCCATGAGGATCTGCGAAGCGTGGAATTCCAGCGTTTGGAGCAGTTTCATCCAGCCACGCACTCCGCCCGGACCGAAAGAGAAAGCGCGTCCAGGTGCGGGATCCGGTGTGTTTTGTAGCGCACAGCGCGTTTCGGGCAAGCCTTGGGAGGGCTCGTCAATCCGGCCGTTTTGGACGAAGCTCGGGCGCATGATCGAGCAGGTGAGGGCACACCTCCGCGGGCGAGAAGAAGCGGCGTTGGCGCTGCTCGAAGCGCTCGTGCGGGAGAACTCGTTCACGGACAACGTGCCGGGTGGGACGCGCGTGGGCGAGATCCTCGCGGCCGAGCTTCGTGGGATCGAAGGCTTGAACTCGGTGCGGGCCCATGAGAGCGCGCGGTTCGCGCCGCACTGGAGCGCGCGGACGGCGGCGGCGGAAGGCTCGGCCGAGGGTTGCGTGGCGATCGTGGGGCACCTCGACACGGTGTTTCCGCCCGGGACTTTCGAAGGGTTTCGGCGCGAAGGGCCACGCGCGTGCGGGCCGGGGGTCCTCGACATGAAGGGCGGGCTCGTGGTCGTGATCGAGGCGCTTCGGGCCCTCGCGCACGTGGGGGTGCTCGCGCGCGTGCCGATCCGGATCGTGATCGTGTCGGACGAAGAGGTGGGTTCGCCCGAGGGAAAACGCGTGATCGAAGAGGAGCTGCGAGGGGCGGGCGCGGCGCTCGTCTTCGAGGCAGGGCGCGCGAAAGATGCGGTGATCACGACGCGCAAGGGCACGGGCAGCGCGCGTATCGTGGCGGCGGGGCGCGCGGCGCACGCGGGGCTCGCGCATGCGGACGGGGCAAACGCGATCTGGGCGCTCGCGCGGTTCGTCGATCACGCGCAGCGGCTCACGGACTACGGGCGCGGCGTGACCGTGAACGTGGGGACGATCCGCGGAGGGCAGTCGAAAAACACGGTGCCGGATCACGCGGAGGCGCAGCTCGATTTCCGGTACGAGCGGCTCGCCGACGGGGAGGCGCTGCTCGCGGCGCTCGCGGAGGCGGCGAAAGAGGCGGCCGTGCCGGGGACGACGTTGACCGTGGCGGGAGGCATCGCGCGGTCGTCGCTCGAACGTACGGCGCCTTCCGTGGCGCTTTACGAGGCATACGCGGCGTGTGCGCGGGCGGCGGGGCTCGGCGGCGGCGAGGCGCCGCTCGTGGGTGGGGGCTCGGACGCGGCGACGACGGCGGCGATGGGTGTTCCGTCGATCGACGGCCTGGGGCCGCGGGGAACGGGGTTTCACACGCACGACGAGCGCATCGAGGTGGAGACGCTGGTCCCGAAGGCGGAGGCGCTCGCGCGGTATTTGCTGGGCTGCATGCCGGCCTTCGAGACGGACGGCATCGCTCGATCTTCTTGAGGCGCGGCCGTGCTTCTGCGATCCTGCGTTTCGACATCGTGCAGGGTCCGGCAAGTCATGAACTGCGGGACCGGGCGAGGAGCTCGGAGGGCCGCGCTTTGTGCAGGCGTGGGGCCGCGGGGGAAGAGGCATGAGCTCGCTCGGCGACGTGGGCGCGGGGCATACGCTGGGGCGGTACGAGCTGCTCGTGCCGATCGCGCAGGGCGGCATGGCCGTCGTGTGGGCCGCGCGCATGAAGGGCACGCGCGGCTTTTCGAAGACCGTCGCCGTCAAGACGATGCTGCCCGAGATCTCGCAGGATCCGCAGTTCGAGGAGATGTTCCTCGCGGAGGCGGGCCTCGCCTCGCGCATCCGTCACCCGCACGTCTGCGAGATCCTCGATCTCGGCGAGCAGGATGGCCTGATCTACATCGTGATGGAGTGGATCGACGGCGAGCCGCTCAGCCAGCTCGCGCGCGCGGCCCGGCAAAAGGGCGGGATACCGCTGCTCATCACGCTTCGTCTCTGCCTCAACGCAGCGCTCGGTCTGCACGCCGCGCACGAGTTGCAGGACGAAAACGGTAGCCTCATCGGGCTCGTGCACCGCGACGTCTCGCCGCAAAACATTTTGGTCACGTACGACGGCGTCGTGAAGATCGTGGACTTCGGCGTCGCGAAGGCCACGGCCGAGGCGGACAACGGCGCGACGAAGGACGGCCAGCTCAAGGGCAAGGTGCCGTTCATGTCGCCCGAGCAGGCGCTCGGCAAGGACATCGATCGACGCACCGACGTCTTCGCGCTCGGCATCGTGCTCTTCCAGATGCTCTCGTCGAAGCACCCGTTCCGCGGGGACAACGACATGATCACGTTGCGACGGATCTGCGACAAAGATCCGTCGCCCTCGCTCCTGGAGGCGATGCCGGGCTGCCCGCCGCTCCTCGGCGAGGTCGTGGCGAAGGCGCTCGAGAAGGACGCGGCGCGCCGTTACCAGTCGATGGCGGAGTTCGCGCGCGCGATCGATCGTGCGATCTCGGAGCTCAAGCTCGCGGGCCAGCCCGACGAGGACGTCACCACGTTCGTGAGGAACATGCTCGGCGAGCGCGCCGAGAAGCGACGCACGGCGATCCGCGAGGGTCTCCGGGTCGCCGACGAGCGCGCCGAGCAACGCGAGCAACTCAAGGCGCAACGCGCGGCGCTCATCGCGGCGGCGCGGGCCAACGGCGGTACGGTGCCGCCGGGCCTGTTTCCGAATGGGCTCTCGATCCCGCCCGGATTGCAGTCGATCCCGCCGCCGCCCGGGTCCTCGCAGGGCATGATGGGGTCGGAAATCCAGACGGTGGCGCATGGCCGCGCGACGCTGCCGCCGGGTGTGCTCGGCGCGCAAGGCGTGCCCTCGTCGCCGTCGACGGCCGGCGCGATCGTCGCCGACGTCGCGGGCTCGGCGCCGGGTGGTGGGAAAAAGAAGCTCGCCGTGGTGTTCGGCGCGATCGGCGCGCTGGCGATCGGCGGTGCGGTCCTCGCCTTCTCGAAGAGCACGCCGCCCGCGCCGCCTGCGCCTGCCACGCAACCGACCGTCGCGTCGACGCAGCCGACCACGCAGCCCACGCCCGCGGCTGTGCCCACGCCTGCGCCGCTCGCGAGCGCGTCGGCCGCGCCGGGTGGATCCACGCAGCCGGTGGGCCACAACCTGGGTACGACAAGCGCGACGACGAAGGCCACGACGTCGCCCAGCGGGACCGGCACGGCCCGCACGCTGACCACGAAAAGCACGGGCACCACGAAGCCGGGCGGGGACGGCCTGCCGAAGGTGCGTGATCCAGGGTTCTGATCGGGATCGTTGGTGCACCAAACGGTTCGTGAGGACGAACCGTCAGGCGAGGATCGCGAGCTTCAGGTACCGGCCTTCGAACCACGCCGGCAGCGTCGGGTGATCGGGCGGCTGGCCGTGCATGGCCACGAGCGAAAGGTCGTCCCGGCCGAGCGCGACCTCGTCGAGCGTGCTCATGAAATCCTCGGTCGAGACGTGGCTCGAGCAGGAGGCCGCGCAGAGCAAGCCGCCTGGAGCGAGGACCTTGGCGAGCGCGCCGTGGAGCTTGCGGTAAGCGACGAGCGCGCGTGGCTTGGTGCGCTCGTTCGGCGCGAAGCTCGGCGGATCGGAGACGATGAGGTCGAACTGATCCCCACGTTTGTCCGCGGCGTCGAGGAAAGCGAAGGCGTCGGCCGTGACGAACGCGTGTGCCGCGGGGTCGAGATCGTTCGCGCGGAACGAGCGTTGCGCGGTCGCGTGCGCGGCGGAGGCCACGTCGACCGAGGTGACGTGCGCCGCTCCGCCGAGCGCGGCTGCGACCGAGAAGCCGCCTGCGTAGCTGTAGAGGTTGAGCGCGCGCGCGCGCCCTTTGCCGAGCGAACGGATGCGCGCGCGGTTGTCGCGTTGATCGAGGAACGCGCCTGTCTTCTGGCCGTGCGCGAGGTCGACCTCCATCACCATGCCGTTCTCGCGGACGAGCACGCGGTCGTCGGGTTCGTCGCCGGCGAGCGGGCGGATGCGGGTCTCTCCGGCCTCGTCACGCGCGCGCCGGAGCGCCACGCTGCGGACCCCTCGCGTGTGGAGTGCACGCGCGAGCCGCGGCGTGAGCCGTTCGATCCACGGCTCGAGGTGATCGCCGTCGAGGCGCACGATCGCTACGTGTGCGTACCGATCGATCACCAGCCCCGGCACGTGATCCCCTTCGCCGTTGCAGAGGCGGTAGGCGTCGGTGTCGGGTCCGATGAACCCCTCGCGTCGCGCGAAGGCGCGCTCGATGCTCGCGAACAACATGCGCTCGTCGATGCGACCTGAACGGCCGAAGACACGCACGGCGATGGGGGAAACGTCGTCCCAGAGGCCCACGCCGAGCGGCTCGCCTTCCTCGCTCGCGAGGGAGACGGCCGTGCCGGAGGCGAGCTTCGGCGGGCGGTCGAGGCCTTCGCGATACACCCAGGGATGACCTCGACGAACGGAGGCGGCGGCGGAGCGGGTCAGGCGGAGCGGCTTGGGATCACGTGCGGTCACGGGGCAAAGGGAAGCCTACTCATGTGGCCCTCGTGATAGAAGGCCACATGCGTTTTTCCTGGCGTCGCCTCGCGTTTTCCTTCGCCCTCGCGCTCCCGGCCGCGTGCGCCGGCGCGCCGGAAGCCGTCTCCCCGGATGGGGTCTGGCAGGCATCGCTCGACGCGGTGCCCCGCGCGGATTTCAATCGTGCAGCGGTCGCGCTCGATCTGCCGCTTTTCTGGTCCGCGGACGCCGATCGGGACGGCGTGCTCGATCCGACCGAGCTCGCGGTGCTCTGGGGGCCGACGCAGACGAAGGAAGCCGACTGGGTGGCGGGCGCGGCGTTCACCCCGGCGCTCGGGCGCGCGTATGCGAACATCGTGGATTTCGTGAAAAAGGGTCCGCGCTTCGCGGGGCTTTCGGCGGGCGAGGTGCAGCGCCGCAAGGCCGTGCTGCGTGAGCTCGACGCCGGCCGCCCGACGCTCGTCGCCTCGGACTTTCATGCGGGCAGCGCGACCGAGGAGGATCGGGCGATCGTGGAGCACGTGCTCGCCGCGGCGCGGATCGTCGAGCGGCTCTACCAGAAGCAGACGGGCACGCTCGCGCTCGCCTCGAAGCTCCCTGCGGACGACCCGGCGAGCCGAAGGCTTTTCTATCGAAATCAGGGCCCGCAATGCCAGGCGCCGCCCTCGAAGGGCGACGTCAATTGCAGCGCGATCCCGAGGGCCCCGGGCGAGGCCAGGGACGTCCCGTCGGGGCTTTATCCCGCGGAGCTGCAATCGAAACCCGATTTTTGCAAGGCGCTCGCCGCGCGCCCGGACGGCAAGGCCCTCACGGATCCGTTCGTCGTGGTGACGGGCGAGGGCGAAACGTTGAAGCCCGTGCAGTATCACCGCGCCTACGAGAACGACATGCAGGCCGTGGCGCGTGAGCTCGACGCGGCGGCCGAGGTGATCAACAACCCGGACGAGGGTTCTTTTCAGGCGTACCTTCGCGCCGCGGCGAAGGCGTTCCGGGACGGGAGCTGGTTCGAGGCGGACGAGGCCTGGGCGCGCATGAGCACGTTCAACTCGAAATGGTATCTGCGCATCGGGCCGGACGAGACGTATTTCGAGCCCTGCGGCGAGAAAGCGGGCTTTCACGTGAGCTTCGCGCGGATCGATCAGGGCTCGATCGAGTGGAAAGAGAAGCTCGATCCGCTGAAGCAAGAGATGGAGCAGGCGCTCGCGGCGCTCGCGGGGCCACCTTACGCGGCGCAAAAGGTGTCCTTCAAGCTGCCCGATTTCATTGCGGTGATCCTGAACGCGGGGGATGCTCGCGACGCGTTTGGCGCGACGATCGGCCAAAGCTTGCCCAATTTCGGCCCCGTGGGCAACGAGGGGCGCGGCCGTACGGTCGCGATGACGAATTTTTATACCGATCCGGACAGCGTGGCGGCGCAACGCGGGCAGGCCTCCTCGCTCTTCTGCGCCCCGGTCATGGCCTCGTACACGGACGAAGCCGCGCCGCAGCTCATGAGCACGGTCTTGCACGAGGCGGCGCACAACCTCGGGCCCTCGCATCAATACGAGGTCAATGGCAAGATCGACAACGTGATCTTCGGCGGACCCCTCGCGAACACGATGGAGGAGCTCAAGGCCCAGTCGGCAGCGCTCTACTTCACCGATTGGCTCGTGGAGAAGGGCGTGATCAAGGCTGACAAGGCGAACCAGGCGCACGTGCGGGACGTCGCGTGGTCGTTCGGGCATATCTCCCGCGGAATGTACGACGACGCGAAGCGCCCGCTGAATTACAGCCAGCTCTCGGCGATCCAGGTCGGGTTTTTGATGGACGAGGGCGTCCT
>JANMGF010001549.1:0-4417 GCA_031374535.1 Polyangium sp. (in: bacteria) | reverse complement strand
CGCCCCCCCCCCCGCGCCTGCATGTGGCAGCACCCGCTCAGCGGGGCCCGCGGGCCGCGAACCAGTCGCGGTAGTGCTGGTAGAGCGTCGCGTACCGCACGTACGTATCGCGATCCGCCGCGAACCGCCGCTGCCAGGCCTCGGTCTCCGTCGTGTGCGCCGCGTCCGAGAGCCCGTACTTGGTGCGGATCTCGCTCATCGCAGCCGGGTTCACGGCGATCTCCGCGGCGAACGCGGCATACCGCTCGAGGCTCAGCTGTGGCCCCGAATCGACCGCCGGAAAACCCGCGAGCGTCATCGGCTGCGGCACCGTGGGCGGCATCGGGATCGGCGTGGGGCGCTGGTACGAAGCGCTCGACACCGGCGCTCCCCCGCTCGTAGGCCCGGCCGAGGACATCGCCCCGGGCGGCGGCGGAGGAAGCGGCGCATGCGGCGCTGCCTGGAACGGAAGCGCAGGCTTTCCCACGCCGGCCGGCGCAGGCGGCGTGGTCGACCGCGCCGGCAGCGGATCCGGGATCGTGGCGATACGCGGCCGCATCGGCGGCGTGTCGCCCTGCGGAGCCATCCCCGGGCCCAACTTGCTCTCGCGCGGCGGCGGCGGCGGCCCCTTCACGGCGGGCGCGCCCGTCGCGGCCGGCGGCGGCGTCGCCCCTTCGGCGGCGGCCTGCGCGGCGGCTGCCCTGCGCGCCCGGAGCCGCGCGAGGAGCTGCTCCGGATCGGCCGTCGGCAACATCGGCACGGTGTCCATCAAGCTGAGCGGCATCGCCTGCGCCCGCGGGGGCGTCAGCTCTTCCCCGTCGCCGCGATGCTTGCTCGCCTTCCGCGCCTCGATGGCCCGGAGCCGCGCCTCGAACGCCGCTTTGTACCGCGCTTCGAGGGCGTTGCGTGTCGCCTCCGGCTCGCGCGACATGCGCTCCATCCAGGCGTTGCGGCTCTCGGACCACGCCCCGGCGGGGAGCGACTCGATACGCAACACCTCGTCGAGGGGCGTGCCAGCCTCGACCTCCGCGCACAGCGCGGCGAATCGTTCGAGCTCGATTTCCGGTTCCATCGCGTCGGGCACCCGTGAGCGCTTCGGCAGACCATACGCCGCCTCGGGTCTGAGGTCGAGACCGCCGCGCGGCCTTTCAGCACGTTGCCGACGACTGGGCTTGCCCCTCACCCGTCAAACCGTGGTACGAAGCGAGGTAATCACGATGAACCTGAGCCACCGCACCTCTTTAGGTCTTGCTGCCCTCCTCCTTGCCCCTCTTGCGATGGGATGTGCCTCTCGCACGGCGCCCTTCGACCAGATGGACCAAGCGCAGATCAGCGTCCTGCGCTTGACGGCGCCGCCGCCGCCTGCCGCCATGCCCCAGGCCACTGCGCCCGGCGCGCTCCCCGGCATCCCCGGCTTGCCCATCCCCCCCGAGATGCAGGCCGCCGGCCAGCAGCTCCTCCAGGGCTTGAGCCAGGCGGCGCCGGGGCTCATCCCGCCGGGCATGCTCCCCGGTGGCCAGGCGCAGCAGCCCACCGCCATGCAGCCGCCTCCGCCCATGTGGAACGGGCTCGCCATCGTCGCCCAGACGCCCGTCACCAACGACGACATGAAAAACGACATCCTCGATCTCTTCGGCGACGAGGACAGCTTCCAGGTCGGCGGCAACAACTGCCAGACCGCCCCCGGCATGGGCATCGCGATGGTTCGTCCGGGCCAGCCGAACGTCGACCTCCTGGTCTCGTTCCAGTGCACCAAGGCGTTCGGCGTCGGCTTCCAGTGGCCCTACCAGAGGGACATGCTCACGGGCGAGTCCCACCAGAAGTTGATTCAGATCTACCAGGCGCTCTTCGGCATGGCGCCTCCTCCCGGCTCCTGATCTCCCGCTCGCGAGGCCCTCGTTTTTCGTTTTCGCAGGGCCCTCCGGGGACTTGCACGCGTTCGTGGCTTCGATCGAGGCCCGGGTGCTAGGATGAAGCCCAGGCGTCGTGTCCGCGGCGCCCCGCCGGGCTCCCGCGATGACCCAACACGAAAAGCTCTCCCCAGGGATGGTGCTCGGCCGTTACGAGCTGCTCCTGCCGATCGCACAGGGAGGCATGGCGACCGTGTGGGCCGCGCGCCAGAAGGGCTCGCGCGGGTTCCAGAAGACGGTGGCCATCAAGACGATGCTGCCGTCGCTCCTCGACGATCCGCAGTTCGAGCAGATGTTCCTCGACGAGGCCTCGCTCGCGGCGCGCATCCATCACCCGAACGTCGCGGAGATCCTCGACGTCGGCGAGCAGGACGACACGATCTACATCGTGATGGAGTGGGTCGACGGCGAGGCGCTCAGCGTCGTCACGAAGACCGCGAAACGAAGCAACGTCCCCGTCCCGCAGCGCATCGCGCTCCGCATCGTCCGCCAGGCCTCGGGAGGTCTGCACGCCGCGCACGAGCTGAAGGACGACAGCGATCAGCTGCTCAACCTCGTCCACCGCGACGTCTCGCCGCAGAACATTCTCGTCTCGTACGACGGCATCGTGAAGCTCGTCGACTTCGGCGTCGCCAAGGCCCTCGGCCGCGCAGGCGGCGAGACCACGGCGGGACAACTCAAGGGCAAAGTCCCGTACATGTCGCCCGAGCAGGCCCTCGGGCAGAAGGTCGATCGGCGCACGGACATCTTCGCGATGGGCATCGTGCTCTACCGGCTCACGACGGGCCTGCACCCGTTCCTCGGCGAGAACGATCTCGCGACGATGAAAAACATCATCTCGCGCCCGCTCTTGCCGCCGCGCATGAAAAACCCGAGCTTCCCGGCCGAGCTCGAGCGCGTGCTCCTCACGTGCCTCAAGAAGGAGCCGAACGAGCGCTACCAGACGATGCTCGAGCTCGACGCGGCCCTCGAGCGGGTCCTCGCGATGTCCGGCTCCTCGGTCGTCGACGACGACATCGGCGCGTTCGCCCGCTCCGTGATGGGCGATCGGGGCCAGAAGCGACGCGCCCAGCTCCGGGACGCCGTCCGCGCCGCCGACGAGCGCGCCGCGGGCATCGCCATGTCCCCGGGCGCCATGCAGCCGCACGTGCACGAGGCGGTCTCGGACATCGCGATCACCCGCATGAACTCGGCGCTCACGAGTTTCCCGACGAGCCTGCCCCAGTCGCTCCGGCCGTCGATCATCCCTCCCTCGCCCGAGTCGTACGCGACGGGCGCGGCCATGAGCGGCTCGCTCCTTCCGTCCGGCGAGCCTCGGGAGCGGAGCCGCGCCGGGCTCTTCGTGGCCGTCGGCGCCGTGACCGCGCTCTCGCTCGCCGGAACGTTCATGTTCCTGCGCACGACGGTCGACCCACGCACGCCGGCCGGAAACGCCGCCGGGGACGTCGCCACGGCGCCCCCGAGCCCGCCCGCCGCCACCACGACGCCTCCCGTCGCACAGACGGTCGCAGCGACGCCGCCCACGGCCACGAGCGCGGGGACCGTTCTCGACATCAATGACCTTCCCTCGGGCGACACGAAGCCCGAGGTCGTGGATCCCAGGCCCCTCGACAAACCCGCGAGCGCCTCCAACTCCAAGGGCGGCGGCACCACGAAGCCGCCGGCCACGGCGACCGCGACTGCCAAGCCCACCGGGGCACCGACGAGCACGACGTGGGTACCCAAGGTTCAGGATCCCGGCTTCTGAGCGAGCGGAAGGCACCCGCTTGGCTTCGCGAGCTCGCGGTGGTGGGGCTCTGCGCAGGCATCGTGGTGGTAGGCTCGGCCGCGCGGAGCGAGGACGAGGGCGCCGCGAGCGAAAAGCCCACGACGGAAGACGCAGCCGAGCCCACGCCGACCATGTCCCCGCTGCCGAGCGGCGCGCCCGGCAAGCCCGCGGTCGCCGAGGCCGCGCCCCGCAGCGGCTGCGACTTCCCGGACAACGGCTTCGGCGACTACCTCGGCTGGAGGCCGCTCCCGCTCGGCCGCATCCTCGTCCCTTCCGCCCTCACCGTGCCCCCCGACGGCGGCTACGACCTGCTCGTCCACTTCCACGGCACCGAGCCCGTCCGCAAGCAAATCGCGCCCCTCGGCCTCGGCCTCGTGATCGCCGGCCTCGACACGGGCACGCTCTCCAGCGGCTACAAGAGCTCGTTCGAATCCGAAGGCACCTTCGACGCCATGCTCTCGGCCATCAGCCGCGAGGTCGCCCTCGCCACGAAGAACCCCGCCGCGCGCCCGCGTAGCCTCGTTCTTTCGTCGTGGAGCGCGGGCTACGGCGCGATCAGCAAGATCCTCGCGGGCGGCCGCGACGACGTGGACGCCGTCATCCTGCTCGACTCGCTCTACGCGAGTTACGCGCCCGGCAAGAAGACGCCCGATCCCGCCGAGCTCGGCCCCTTCGCCGCGTTCGCCAGCGCCGAGGCGTACGGCGGACCCGTGCTTTTCGTCTCGCACACGGCCGTCCCCACTCCCGACTACGCCTCGTC
>JANMGF010001340.1:0-2553 GCA_031374535.1 Polyangium sp. (in: bacteria) | reverse complement strand
CAGCTCGTCCCCACGGCGAAACCCGCCGAGCCCACGCACGCGCTCTTCCGGACCTGGCTCGACGACGTGTTTGGCTGGACCAACACCGGCGCCCTCGCGCGGGACGGCGAACGTGTGGCCCTGGGATCCTTGCGCCCCGGTGACTTTTTCGTGCTCACGGGCGTTCCTTTTGGCCACACGGTCCTCGTCCTCGACATGGCCCAGGATGCGACCGGGCGCCGCGCGGTCCTTCTCGGACAGAGCTTCGTGCCGGCGCAAAACGTCCACGTGATCCGCCCCGGACCGTCGAGCGCCTGGTTCGTCCTCGACGAGGCGGCGGGCGCGCTCACGACCCCGTTCTGGGAGCCTTTCCCTTTCGATTCGCTCCGGCGTTTGCCCGAGTAGGGCGTCGAAACACCCGGAGCGAGGCCACGAGCGCAAGCCCGAAACCCACCCTCGCCGAGCCGTCGTCCCCCGTTTGTCCCGCCACCCAGCATCCGCAACGCGCCGCCGGTGGATTCGTGGTGGGTGGAGCCGGTCCAGGCTCGGGCGTGGAGACCGCGGGCTCCGGGCTTTGGGCGACCACGGGCGCCTCCTCCGGCGTGGCCTTGCAACCTCGCGGCCTCGCGCCGAGCCAATCGAGCAGGCTCGCGGCTTTCCCTTTCGCGCCGAGCCCCCGCCACTCGCCCGCGTGATCCTTCCCGGGCAAGAGGTCCCACGTCACGTCGGTCGTACAGGCGGCGACGCGATCGTGAAGCCCGCGCGCGAGGTGGTGCAAAGGGTTCCTGTCGCCCACCAGGAAATACGCCGGCGGCGCGCAGGTCGGGTTCGACGGCGGCGCGCAAGGACCGTCCCGCGGGGGAATGCCTCCGCCGACGAACACCACCGCGGCAAACCGCGCCCGGGCGCGTCGCCGTGCAGCACCACGAGCAGCGGAGCATTCGTCGCCCCCTCGGGCGGCGGATCGAAGAGACACCCTTTGCACGGATACCCCGCGCGGCGCGGGTTTGCCCCTGCGGCGCCCTCCGCGAGGGCCACGAGCGCGAGCGCGAGGGTGAGGACGCCGGCCTTCCTCATCCCGCCCCGATCACTCGCCGCGCAACGTGTAGAGGTAGGCCGCGATGTCCTTCGCCTCCGCCTCGCTCACGCCGAGGGTCGGCATCTTCGTGCGGGGGGCGAGCTCCGTCGGGCGCCGGATCCACTTGACCAGGTTCTCCGGCGTGTTCGACGCCACGCCCGCGATGTCGCCCCGGTTGGCGAAGCCGAACAGCGGATGCGACTCCTTGCCGATCGCCCCCTCGACCCCGGGGATGATGTGACAGGCGCCGCACGCGTACTTCTTGATCGCCTCGCGCCCCCGCTCCGCGTCCCCGCCGCTCACCTCGCGCCGCGGTGCTGCCTTGCATGCGGCAAACGTCATCGGCGCGGCGAGCGCCGAGAGGAGCAGAACCAGCCTCCATCGTCGTGAGACAACCACCAGAACTCCCGTGCCCGCCCCGGGCGCTCGAACGCTCATGCGGGCCCTCGATAGGGCCCCCGAGGTCGGCCGGGAAGCTAGCACGAAGGGGTGCGGACGGAAGGGCACCCGCGGCCCCGGCCGTGCTGGTCGATGGACCACCTTCCAACCCGTTGTCAGCGCGCCCGCGAGGGCCCGTGAAGTCTGTCATGCTCCCCGCATGCTCGACCTCCTTCGCCGTCGCCCCGCATTCCGTCGCCTCTGGACGGCAGGGACCATCTCCCTCGTCGGCGACTGGCTCGGGTTCGTCGCCGTGAGCCGCCTCGCGCTGGACCATGGCGGCGGCGCGCTCGCGCTCGTCACGGTCTTCGCCGCGCATTCGCTCCCGCATGCGTGTCTGTCGCCCATCGCGGGGTTCGTGGCCGATCGCTTCGACCGGCGGCGGCTGCTCGTCGGCATTCCCATCGTCCAGGCCTGCTTCACCCTCGCCATGGTCCTCGCCGCCGCGCGCGGGGATCTCTTCGCCTTGCAAGCCTTCGTCCTCATCCGCTCCGCCTTCACGGCCTTCATGGTGCCGGCCGAGGCGGCGGCCCTCCGCCACACGGTCGAGCCCGCGGAGCTCCTCCAGGCGAACGCCATCGCCTCGGGGACCTGGAGCATCACCTTCGTCGCCGGCATGGCGCTCGGGGGGCTGCTCGCCGCGCTGGGCCCCGTGCCCGCGCTCGTCGTGGATGCCCTCTCCTTTTTCCTCGCCGCGGCGCTCGCCTCGGGGCTGCCTTCCATGTTGCCCGAGGGGGAGCGGACGCCGCTGTCCGCCGGGGTCTGGGGGCTCATCCGGCAGGTGCCGCCGGATCTCCGGGCCGCGCTTGGCCATGCCCGGTCGAGCCCGGCCCTCTTCCGCGCCGTCTTCGCCAAGGTGCCCGTCGCTTTGGCTGGTGGAGTGGGCTGGGTCACGTTGAACCTCGTCGCGGATCGGGCGCCCTTGGGCGCGGCGGCTGTCTCGCTGGGCATCCTGCAGTCCGTGCGTGGGGCAGGGACGGGGGGGGGGGCGCGCGGCCGCAACCAGCAAACCCCGGGGGGGGGGGGGCCGGGGGGGGGGCGGGCGCACCACCCCGCCC
>JANMGF010001486.1:0-2401 GCA_031374535.1 Polyangium sp. (in: bacteria) | reverse complement strand
AACGAGGGGAGCGCGCTCGACGAGGACAAGGACCACGAGACACACAACGAAGACGATTCGGCGGATCTGGAGCTCGAGGCGACGCAGGACGACGGGGGCGCCGAAGGGACGGGCGAGAGCGCGGAGAACGACGTCGACGAGGCGGCGCTGCCGGAGCTCGACGAGAGCGAGCATGACGAGGCGGACGACGCGCTTGCCGACGAACTTCTCGCAGAGGCCACGCGTGGGAACGTGCCGCCGTGGGCGCCGAGCCGGTTCGTCGTGCTCGAAGGCGCAGGCGCGCCCGTGCCGTGCTCCGCGGTGGCGGTGGCAGGTGGGCGCGTGCTCGCAGCGGGAGACGTGGTGCTCGTGGTCGACGAGGGCGCGCACGCGGCGCGGCAGACGGGCCTCGACACGCCGAGCGCAGCGGTCGTCGCGACGGACGAGGTGACGGTGGTGGCGTCGACGCGCGGAGGGCTGCTCGTGAGCCGCGACGGGTGTGCAACGGCGACGCCGGTCGCTGGGTTTCGGTCGGGGAAGAGCCCCGTGGCGCTCGCGGCGACGCCGGGTCGGATCTGGATGTTGCTCGATGGAGCGCTCTGGTGGATGACGGGTCGCGAAGGCACGCCCGTGCTGGCGCGGGAAGGTGGGGTGCACGCGATCGCAGCGGCGGGCGGGACGCTCGTCGTGCTCGCGACGCGACCCGAGGGTGCGGCGATCGAGAGGCAACGCGGGGACGATGAAGCGTGGCAAAGGGCGCCGCTGGAAGGCGCGGCTGCCGAGCTCGCAGCGGTGGATCCGAGGCCCGGCCTGGCCGTCGCTGCGGCGGGCCAGCGGGTGGCGATGGTGTCGTCGCGAGGCTTGCTCCTGTCGAACGACGGCGCGCGCTCGTTCGAGTCGATCGATCTGCACGACGTGGTGGGGGCGTGTTTCGCGGGTGACGAGGAGGATGCGCCGCTCTACGCGTTGATGGCGTCGCCCGGGGACGCGACGGCGTACGTGGTGCGCGTGAGCGAGGATGGCGAGCTTTCGCGTGTCGCAGAGCTGCGCGGGGCGCGGGATGGCGCGGGTCTCGGCGAGGCGTCGATCGCGTGGGACGGCTCGCGCGAGCTCGTCTGGGTGGGAAGCCGTCTCGGTCTCGTCGCGGTCGGCCCCGCGCGGCGGCACTGACGGAGCAAGGGCGCGCGGCCGGACGATCCTCCGGCCCGAGGACTCACCCTTCGACGAAAGAGCGGTGCAGGGCCCGCTGGGCGTCGGCAACGGCGCGCGCGGGGATCACCGCGCCGAGCCGCAGCGGCGTCGCGGCGAGGGCGATCGGGCTCGTCGAGGCGCCTCGGATGGCCGCCAGGAAACGCGCGAGGGGTTCGGTCGTCGCGGCGAGGCCATCCCCAACGACGCTCACCACGGCCACGTCCTCCACGAGCGCGAGGGAGGGCAAGGCGCTCTCGAGCCGCTGCTTTGCGCCGCGCCAGTCGGGCACGTTGAGGAGCGAGATCACGAAGCTCGCCCCGCGCTCGTTCACCGAGACGTCCTTGAGGGGCACCTTCGCCTCGCCGGCGACACGGAGCAGCGCGTCGAGCTTCGACACGTCGTGGAGGCTCCCGAGCGCGACGTTGCCCTCGCCGACGACGGCGCGCGCGCGGAGATCTTCACGCGGGCCGAACTTGCGCACCACGGTCTGCCGCGCGCCTTCGTCGTCCGCGTCGAACGTGGATCGAGCGTAGATCGCGATGTTCGCGCGGCGCGCCCACTCGACGGCCTGCGCGCACACGACCTTCGCGCCGCACTCGGCCATCTCCTGGAGCATGGCGTGGTCGAGCTCGGGGAGGTGACGCGCGTCCGGTACGACGCGTGGATCGGCCGAATAAACGCCGTCGACGTCGCTGTAGATCTCGCACCGCTCGGCCTCGAGGGCGGCTGCGAGCGCGACGGCCGTGGTGTCGGATCCGCCGCGGCCGAGCGTCGTGATCTCGCGCCGATAACTCATGCCCTGGTAGCCGGCGATGATCACGATCTGGCCACGCGCGAGCTCGTCCTCGATGCGGTGCGGCCGGACCTCGATGATCCGCGCGTCGAAGTGCCGGTCGTTCGTGAGGATGCCGGACTGCGAGCCGGTGAAGGAGATCGCGGCCTCGCCCCGCGCCTGGATCGCGATCGAGAGGAGCGCCATCGAGACGCGCTCGCCGGTGGAGAGCAACATGTCGAGCTCCCTGCGCGGCGGATCCGCGGCGCCGCCGGCCTGGCCCGCGACCTGCTGCGCGAGCGAGAGGAGCCCGTCCGTGGTCTTGCCCATCGCGCTGACGACGACGACGACATCGTTGCCATGACGCTTGGTGAACGCCACATGTTCGGCGACGGCACGCATGCGATCTGGGTCGGCAACCGACGTACCGCCGAACTTCTGGACTATCAGGGCCACGGG